>JBGTHI010000392.1:0-2781 GCA_041746295.1 Myxococcaceae bacterium | reverse complement strand
GCAGCCCGTCGACCTGGGCCTGGTGGGAGATGTGCGCGGAGTGCGGGTGGAGCTGTTCGACGCCCTGGCGGTGGCGGGGGTGGTGCCAGTGCTGGGCTCACTCGCCGCGGACAAGGCGGGGCAGGTGTTCAACATCAATGCGGACACCGTGGCGACCCGTCTGGCGGCGGCGCTGAAGGCGGCCAAGCTGTTCCTGGTCTCCAACGTCCCGGGAGTCCTGCGGGACCGGAACGACCCGGCCAGCCGGATTCCGCGGCTCACCCCCTCCGAGGCGCGTGCGCAGATCCGGGCGGGGACAATCGCGGGAGGAATGGCCGTGAAGGTGGAGGAGAGCCTGGAGCTGCTGGAGGGTGGAGCGGGTTTGGGAGCGGGCTTGCCAGCGGGCTTGATCGAAGCGATTCACGTGGTGGGGATCGATCCGCCCTCGGCGATTCGAGACGAGGCGGAGCGGCCCGGCAGCGCCGGCACCGCCTTCGTGGGTGAGGGACGATGATGCGCCGTCTGTTCCTGGGGCTTGTTCTGACGGGCGCGGCCTGCCGGACCGTGCCGCTGCCAGCTCCGGACGAGCCGACCATCGCACTGTCGCTCTACACGCCGCAGCCTCTGATCTGCGGACAGGCCACCGAGCTGGAGCTGAGCTTCGCCAATGGCACCAGTCGACAGGTCTGCCTTTGCCCGCAGGATCTCCCCACCTGGACGGTGGAAGCGGACAGCTTCACCCATGCGTCGGAGCACACGCCGGTGCCGTTGGACCCCAAGGCGCCGCCGCTGTGCATTCCGGCTCGCAGCAGCAAGACTGTCTCCGCCCAGTTCGTGCCGCGCCGGCACAGCTGGCAGAGGGTTCGCTTGAGCTGGACGCTCGGGGCGGTGAACGAGGCGTGCAGTGAGAAGCCGGTGCAGAGTTGGCCGCTGGAGGCTGCGGTTGAGGGTTCGGTGATCTGCCCTCCCTAGCCCGGAGTGGGCTAGGAGGCGATGTTTGCCCCTACGCCAGCGGGAGCTCAGGCAGCGACCGGACGAACCGGATCGATCAACGTGCCATCCTCGACGGGCACCGGCAGGTTCTTCTTCTTCCGCTTGAGCTTCTCCAGCACCTTCTTTACGTCGCCCTTCAGGCTGCGGAAACCGAAGGTCCGGTTCACGAACTCGGGCAGATCCTCCCGCTCCTCCTGCTTGTACTGATCCATCTCTCCCGGATCGGGCTTCTCTCCGGGCAACATTCCGATCAGGTACAGAAAGGTGAAGAGGAACAGAAACCCCTTCCCCTTGGGCCACTTCTTGGGCTTGCTCCAGATTAGGTCCAGCCCCAGCCGCTTGGGCAACGACTCGTTGCTCGTGAGGAAAACGTACTTGAGCTGTTCGGCGTCCAGGGCCTTGGGCATCTGCTTCACGCTCGAGAACTGGCCGAACCGCCGCGGCGAATCCTCCACCAGGTTCTCCACCAGCTCATGCGTAGGATCGTCGACCAGGAGAGCGCCCTTGACGTTGACCGCCTCCAGCCCGTCGACTCCGTGCTCGATCATCGCCTGCTGCAGGACCCTTGCGCCGATGTTCTCGCCGTAGAGGTGAACCTCGGGAAGGCTCAGCCCCCTGGCCTTCATCTGCTTCAGCTCGCCACCGATCAGCTTGAGCAGCTCGGCGTAGGACTGAGCCCCTTCCTCCACCTTGCCCATCGAGAGCAGCGAGGGCTCTTCGCTGTATTGGATGGAGACGGTCGCGATGTCGCCCATCGAGAGGTATTCGGCCGAACGCACCGGCAGCTCATTGACGACGCCGCCGCCGCTTGAGGCGGCGATCATCACCCGGCCCCGTTTGAAGGCGCCCGAACCCTTGAGCTTGCTGAAGGCGAATCGCGCCCGCGCCCGCGCGGAGAGCTGCGCCTGAGCGTGGTGGGTCCCGACATAGATCCGCACCGGCTGCTGGGCGCCACCCTTCTCGGGGAAAAGGTCGGCGATCTCGCTGCGCGTGGGGGCGCCGCTCACGAATCGCGTTCCGCCCGCCGGAAGCTCATCCGACGTCGCAAAGGAAAGCCGGGTCTCTGCCACGTTCACTGCCGATTCCGCCACCCGATCGATCCCTGCCGGGGCCGCGGATCCCGTCGCGGCAGTGGTGCTCTGCGCCTGACCCTCGAGCAGCTTGCTCCCGGCCACACCCGTGGATCCGGCGGCGGGCGGCGCGGTGGAGCTGCGCAGCGAGTTGGCGGCCTCATTGAGAGCGGCCGAACGAGGACCGTCGCCCACAGCTACCGCGCGATCGGCGGAAGGGTCTTTGGTGACGTCGGTTTTTTGCAGCGTCGGCGTAGGTACCCCGCGCTGCGGAGTGCTCAAACCACTGACGTGAGGCCTCGTCCCCATCCGTTACCTCCCGATCGAGAACCTAGGCTCCGGGCCTTGGCCCCGCGCATTCAAAATATATATGTCGAAGATAGAAATGTTTCATGACCAGCACGGGAAAGAAATTTTCTCCACTATGTCCAGCAGACGTTCTGAAGAAAATTCTCTATTATTGATATATTAAGATTATATCACAATGTGATAAGATTGCTCCTCAGTGGGTCGATATTGTTTTCTTGGAAAATATTATCATTTTCCAGTTGGACCGCGGTGAGCGTCCTTCCCCAGACGCAGCCGGTATCGATCCCCAGCCAGTCTACTCCACGGCTCAAGCCGAGCGCGGCCCAATGGCCGAAGACCACGCGTGTGCCCGCGCTCTTCCGCTCTGGAAGCTGGAACCAAGGATGGTAGCCCGGCGGCGCCGCCTCTGGCGAGCCGTCGAAGCGACTGA
>JBGTHI010000391.1:0-4693 GCA_041746295.1 Myxococcaceae bacterium | reverse complement strand
TCCTCGGAATGGTCCGATTGGGTGACGGCGCAGATCCAACGCTTCTTTGTAAAGCAGGGCGTCACTCCGCCCGCCGATCTCGGAGAACGGGTCGGAGCTGCCTTGGAAGTCGCGGTTCGCGAGAGCAGTGGTTGGAGAGGTATGTTGAACCGATTGCGTGGTTGGTAGGAGAACGGGCGTTAGCCGCCTACCAGCACGTTGGTCAGCTTGGCGGTCTCGTTCTCCTTGATCGCCACATCGATCGCGGTGCTTTGCTTTCCCTCGAACTTGAACACCACCTCGTGGGTCCCCACCGGGAGCACCAATGGATTCAGCAGCACGACGGGGGTTTTCCGGCCGGTCGGCTTTCCGTTCACCCAGACCTCCGCCCCCGCCGGGTTGGTGCTGCAGGCGAGCTGTCCCTTGAGCTTGGAGCTCTCGGAGTGGAATTCGCGGCTTTCCAGTCCCGGCTCGCGAGTGGCGAAGCTCGGCCGCACGTCGCCCTTGTCGCTTTTCTCCATACGAAAGGCGACCTCCAGATCGGAATCGTCCGGTGCGAGGAAGGAGCCGCGGTGTTGCTTGAAGCCCTCCCTGCGGGCCACGAAGTGATAGGTTCGACCCGACTTCAGCTCCCCTGCCTGAGCGCCGGGCGTCTTCCCGATGTAGCGGCCCTCCAAGTAGATCTCGACATCCCGCTCCGAGGTGTCGAAGCGAGCGATGTACGGATTGCTCGGCGCCGGCGGCGGATAGACGGTGTCGAGGCTCCCGGGGGCCACCACCGAGCTATGGACCGGAGGCGGAGTCGGCGGCTCCGGCCGGCGCGCGACTGGAGCGGAACCACCGGTGGCTGGGGTCTCCGGGGTGAGCTGGAGGGAGACGACCTGGGTCTCCCCTTCCGCGACAACCACCGTTCGACGCTCGGTCTGGTAGCCCCGGTTGATGGCTACGATCTCGTACGCCCCTGGGACAACCGGCGTCACCACATTGTGGCGGACCCACTCTCCCCCCACACTGACTCGAGCGCCGTCGGAGGGCGTAGTCCGAACCAGGAGGCCGGCGGAGCTCTCCGAGTTGCGCCGGTTCCACAGCCACCAGCCGCCCACACCGGTGAAAAGAACGCTCAGGACCAGCCCCACCACCCAGGGCGAGAGGTTGCGGCGCCGCACGGGAGGCGGAGGCCGCTCGAGTCGCTGGCGGCGGTCGGCATGGGCGGCGATGCTCTCCCTGAGGCGATCGCGGCGCCGTGAGGGGGTCTTGGGCGACGGCAACCCCAGAGTCGCATTCTCACCTCGGCCCGAAAGGTCACTGTTGGATGACTCGTCGTCGTGCACCGGCCCCACAGTCGTTGCGCCGTGAAGATTGGCCTCCCCGACAACGATCTTCGGACGGTGGGTTACCGAAGGCTCCAGCGCCGAGCCGAGAGGCCGGCCCCGGCTGGCCGAGCTCGAGACCGGAGGAGAGGAAACGGATGCCCCCTGGGTCCTGCTCTGGAGCTCTTGGACAAGCACCGTGGCGAGGTCCGGAACTCTCCCCGGCACGGGAGGAAGCGGCATCTCCCATCGCTCCAGAGCATCCAGGTCGTCCTGCTGCTCGTCCATCTCCGCGGGCCGGTCGATCCGGGAGAAACGCCTGAGCCGGGACTCTTCCTTCTCAAGCTCCTCGATGAACATCTCCTGTATCGAGGAGGAGAGGTGCTTGGCCGTGTAGAGCGCCCCTTTGTTGAAGACAAACTGCGAGAGGGCCTCCTGGAGATCCGAAGCCCAGGGATAGCGCTGCTCCGGATCGCGGGCGAGCGCCTTCAGCAAGACCTTCTGGAGCTCCGGGGGCACCCGCGAGAAAGGGCCATGTCGAGACGGCATCGCCGCGGTGCGGATCCGGTCCAACGTGGAGAAATCGGAAGTACCGGCGAACAGACGCTCGCCGGTCAGCATCTCGTAAAGGACACAGCCGACGGCGAAGACGTCGCTCCGGCGGTCGATCGGGGCCCCCTCCACCTGCTCGGGGCTCATGTAGCCGAACTTCCCCTTTAGAATTCCGGCCTCGGTGCGCTGGTGCCGGTTCGCGGCCTTGGCGATACCGAAGTCGATAATCTTAACGTCGCCTTCGTACGAGAGGAGAATGTTCTGAGGCGAGACGTCGCGGTGAACGATCTCCAGATTGACGCCGCGCGCGTCCTTCTTTCGATGAGCGTAGTCGAGCGCCTCGCAGACCTTGCTGGCGATGAAAACCGCCTGGGCTACCGGGATTCGCTGGCCCCGGTGCTCATGCCATTCCAGCAGCGCCCGCAGATTCCGGCCGGAGATGTACTCCATTGCCAGGAAGTAGCTGTTGCCGTGCCGGCCCAGCTCATGAACGTGAACGATGTTGGCGTGGTTGAGCTCGGTGCCGATCCGGGCCTCATCGAGGAACATTCCGATGAAGTCCTGGTCCTGCGCCATGGCCGGGAGGATCCGCTTGATCGCCACCAGGCGCTCGAAGCCCTCGACTCCAAAGGACTTGGCCACAAACACCTCGGCCATGCCCCCGACGCTGATGCGCTCCAGGAGGAGGTACTTCCCGAATACCACTGGACTCTTCATCGCGAGCTGGACCCCTAACGCCCGCCTTTCGCGAGATAAGAAGTGTAAGCTTTTGAGAATACGAAGGTCAAACTCCCCAGGGCATGGTTTCCGAGCCCGTTCCGGGGCGGATTTACTCGGGAAAATGGCTACGCCTGGAGAGGAAACCGAAAGGTTCTAGAGGCCGACAATTCTTTCAGGGTCGTGTGGCCCTCAGCCAGTCCCCCGCGGCCTTCCGGCGACAGGCGCACCCTTCTCCGCGCTGATATGACCGAACCCAGCGTCGGGACCTGAGCTCGGGTTGCTGTATCCTTGACTTGGATAAGAACGCTTCCCCGGAGGAGCTGCTCGCCGAGCTGAGAAAAAGGGACCAACACGATCGAGCGAGCGAGGATCTCTATGAAACAAGCGCCGAGGCAGCCCCGCCCTTCTAGAGTAGGCGCGTTACTCGGTACGGGCCGTCGGGCCGCAGACGATCCAAACCACCGAGATTCATCGCGTCAAAGGCTTTCGCGAGCGAGCCGGGAGGCAGCTGCGAAAGGGTTTTGTGCCGGAGCTGACGCAACTCGGAGAGATCTCAAGCGGACAACCTTCGCCATGACAAAACCCTCACTACAAGTTGGCGGAACGGGATCGGACATAGCGAGACAAGCCCTTTCCACAAGGAGACTGAGAGCCCAGGGAATTGCTTCATTGCATCAGCTCCAAACAGCCGGTGTAGATCCCAGTAAGCTCGTTGAAAGATGGTTCCCCCCCACTATGGTTGAAAGATGGCAAGGCCAAGTCGCCGATGCGCTGGTCGAAAGAGATCCGGCTGTGCTTTTGGCGGGGAAGGTAGGATGCTCCCCCAACTCCCAGTTTTCAAGAGGGCTCCAAACGGCACTCTTCAAGGACCTGAGTCTAATAGACGGGTACGGTCCCGTTGGGTGGACGAGCAGACCCATGACGGGAGAGGAATTCGCAGTCATCCGATTGTTCGCTCACGGGCTGTCATTAACTGAGATCGCGGAACAACTCCCAATCAGTGCACGACGTGCAGATTCATGTGTCGATGCAATAGCTATTATTTATAGGCTCTTGCGTCCCCACACCCCCGAGGGACCACGAAGAAGGGAGCTCGTGGTTCGCTACCTGGCGGGGCATGGCCTTTTCACCGTTTCTCAAGAGCAACGCAGACTTATTGAGGACATCGCAGAACACGCAACACCGCTTGAGAAAATTATGGAGGAAACAGGACTTAGTCTGAGGGCAATCCAAGAAAGGCTAAGCATGGCTCGCTGTATCCTTGACTTGCATAATTACGCCTCCCCGGAGGAGCTGCTCGCCGAACTGCGAAGAAGAGACCAACCCGGCGACCTCTACGAAACGAGCGTTCCTTGACCAGGCAGGCAGCCCACTGACCTGTTCCCCCGGTTAAGTACCGCCAGAACAAACGAAAGGCCCCGACCGGCAAATGCCAATCGGGGCCTTTCCAAAAAAAATCCGGCAGCGACCTACTCTCCCACGCGGTTTCCCGCGGAGTACCATCGGCTCTGGTGGGCTTAACTTCCGTGTTCGGGATGGGAACGGGTGTGACCCCACCGACATAGCCACCGGAAAAACTCTCGGTCATACGAAGGGTATAGATTCAATTGTTACAATGACACTCTCGGAGAGCGCTTGATACATCGCGCTCGACCTCGACCTTGCCCTCGAGTCCCGTACGCCCCCGAGGGAGCGTGCAAGAGACAAAGGAAAACAAGCCTCTCGACCCATTAGTACCGGTTAGCTCAACGTGTTACCACGCTTACACATCCGGCCTATCAACGTCGTAGTCTTCGACGGGTCTTCAGGGGGTTTCCCCCGGGATACCTATTCTTGAGGTCGGTTTCCCGCTTAGATGCTTTCAGCGGTTATCCAATCGACACATAGCTACCCAGCGATGCCACTGGCGTGACAACTGGTACACTAGAGGTGTCTCCATCCCGGTCCTCTCGTACTAAGGACAGATCCTCTCAAGTATCCTACGCCCACAGCAGATAGGGACCAAACTGTCTCACGACGTTTTGAACCCAGCTCGCGTACCGCTTTAATTGGCGAACAGCCAAACCCTTGGGACCTGCTCCAGCCCCAGGATGCGATGAGCCGACATCGAGGTGCCAAACCTCCTCGTCGAT
>JBGTHI010000390.1:0-5167 GCA_041746295.1 Myxococcaceae bacterium | reverse complement strand
GGCATCACCTCGTTTCGGCTCTCCGAGGACGGCGCGCAGCTGTTGGTGGTGCTCAGCGGCCGTCCCTACCGCTTCCTTCGTCAAAGCGGGGCGGTCCGGCCGGTCGAGGTAGGGGAGGGGACCGCTCTCGACCCACAGTTTTCGCCGGACGGCAGGCTGATCGCTTTTGTCCAAGGCCATGACCTGGCGGTGGTTGAGCTGGAGAGCGGCCGCCGCTACCAGCTCTCCCGGGGTGGGAGCGAGGCCTTGACGCGTGGCCTTGCCGAGTTCGTGGCACAGGAGGAGATGGGACGCTTCTCCGGCTACGTCTGGTCCCCGGACTCCAAGCGGCTGGCTTTCGAGGAGGCGGACCTTTCGGGGGTCGAGCGCTTCCACATTCCGGACCTGATGCACCCGGACTTGCCGGTCGGCGGCTTCCGCTATCCCCGGCCCGGTAAGGCCAACGCCCGGGTGCGGGTCGGCGTCATCGGCGCGACCGGGGGCAGCCGCCGCTGGGTGCAGTGGGACGTTGACCGCTATCCCTACCTGGCCACCATGAAGTGGCCCAAGGGAGGACCGCTGCTCCTGGTGGTCCAGGACCGGGAGCAACGGGAAGAGGTGGTGCTCGCGGTGAACGAGAAGACCGGCGCCACCCGAGTGCTGCTGGTCGAGCGGGACGCCGCCTGGCTCAACCTGGATCAGGCCTTCCCGCTCTGGCTCGCCAGCGGGCGCGGCTTTCTCTGGAAGACCGAGAGGAACGGCGCCTGGGAGGTGGAGCTGAGGGGACCGGACGGCAAGCTCCTGTCGAGCTGGCTCGGGCCGGAGCAGCAGCTGACCGGCTGGGTAGGGTTGGATGAGCGCGATCCCAACCGACCTTGGCTCTATTTCACCGCCGCGCCGACCGCACCGGAGAGCGTCCTGATGCGGGCGAGGCCGGGCGAGATGCCCCAGAGGCTAGGCACCGACGGCCAGGGGCCGGTCTGGAGCTCGGCGGTTCTCTCCAAGGGTGGGGAGTGGCTGACCCAGACGGTCACCTCGCTCCAGGCTCTGCCGGAGACGGCGGCGGTCCGGGTCGATGGCGGCCGGAAGGTCGTCCTGCCCTCGATCGCCGAGGCCCCCCCTTTCCTGCCTGCGATCGAGGTGCGCGAGGTGGGCGGCTTCTGGGCGGCGATCGTTCGGCCGCGAGGGTTCATGGCCGGCAAGAAGCTGCCGGTGATCGTGGAGGTCTATGGGGGGCCACACCACCTATCGGTGAAGCACACCGCCCGCGAGCATCTGCTGTCGCAGTGGCTCGCCGACCAGGGCTTCCTCGTGGTGAAGCTGGACAACCGGGGGACTCCCCACCGGGGTCGGGCCTGGGAACGATCGATCCAGGGCGACTTCTCCAAGGTGGCGCTGGAAGATCAAGCCAGGGCGCTCCGGGCTCTGGCTGTCGAGGTTCCGGAGCTGGACCTCACCCGTGTCGGCATCGAAGGCTGGTCTTTTGGCGGCTACATGTCCGCCCTGGCGGTGCTGCGTGAGCCGGGCCTGTTCAAGGCGGCCGTGGCCGGTGCGCCAGTGGTCGACTGGGAAGACTACGATACCCACTACACCGAGCGGTACCTCGGGTTACCCCAGAAGAACCCTGAAGGTTACCGGCGGAGCAACCTGCTCAGCTACGCCGCGGAGCTGAAGCGGCCGCTGTTGCTGGTCCACGGCACCGCGGATGACAACGTCTACTTCCTGCACTCGCTGAAGCTCTCCGACGCGCTCTTCCGCGCCGGGAAGCCGCACCAGTTCTTGCCCCTCAGCGGTCTGACCCACATGGTGCCGGAGCCCGAGGTGACCGTCCGGCTCTGGGAGCGGATCGCCGGCTTCTTCAAGGAATCACTCTAGGCCCAGGGGTCCCGTCGAGGTGGTGGAAAATGGCGCCAAGGGGTGGCGCGAGATTCCACCAGCTCAAGCCCGAAAGAGCTCAAGTGGGCTGCGATGCATCTGCATGTCTCCGGATCGTGCCTCTGCGGCCACCCCTTGGCGCCAAATCACGCCACTTCGTTCGGCTGGCGGCGAATCGGGAGGCGGTGCCCCAGGCCTTTGCTGGGAAGGCGTGAGAGTGAAGTGCTGCCGTCGGAGCCCCGTCGAGGGCTTCATGCCGAGGAAGCGCTGGCGAGGCGGGAGTCCTTGGTCTGCCACCAGGCCCGCGGGGAGATCGCGTCCGCTCCATCCATAAGGGGACCTGTTCTCGAGCACAGGGGTCGGGTTTTTTCCGGAGACAGGTTCAGCAATCACATCACCTATGTGCGTGATTGGGTCAGCCTAACCATATGAGTTGAAACGCGATTCCAGGTCACAATCACGCATCAAGGGGGTGTGATTTCCGGACCATGCTCTCCAAGAGAGTTCGGCACCTCGCTGAAGCGACAGTCTGACTAATGAGCCGAGCTTCGAAACGAAGCCTCGGGTGCGGCAGCGCGTTCGGTGTGCTCAAGACGCCCCAGGTGGCAAATCAAGGACTCCAGCCCGGACTGGACGAGCAGCATGAGGCCACCTCGCCCTCGGTCCCGTTCCGGCCCCCTCACGCCTTCCTGTAGAGGCCTTACCTCGGCCTTCGATCAGGTTATTCGCTCAGGCGGTCCGGGCAGCCATTCCGCCCTTGGCGCTCGCCTTGGCCGCGGCACGCTCATCCAGCCAGATGGTCAGCGGGCTCGCGATATAGATGGAGGAATAGGTCCCCACCACGATGCCCACCAGCATGGCCGCCGCGAAGTCGAAGATCTCGCCCACCCCGAAGATCAACAGACCCACCAGTGACAGCGCGGTCACACCGGAGGTCAGGATGGTACGGGCCAGGGTCTCGTTGATCGCGATGTTGATGATCTCCGCCAGCGGCTTTCCGCGGTAGCGGTGCATCGTCTCGCGGATCCGGTCGTAGACCACGATGGTGTCGTTGATCGAGTAGCCGGTCACGGTGAGGAGCACCGCGATCGAGGTGAGGTTGAATTCCCGTTGCGTCACCAGGAAGTAGCCGCACGCCATAATCACGTCGTGGACCATGGCCAGGAGCGCGCCCGGACCAAACTTAAAGTCGAAACGGAAGGCCACGTAGACCAGGATCGCCAGCATCGAATAGAGCAGGGCGATGATCCCCTTGTTGCGCAGCTGTTTGCCCACCTGCGGCCCCACGTAGTCCACTCTCTGCTGGACGTAGTCCGCTTCGGAGAGCCCCCGGCTCATCGCCGCATTGACGGCGTCGGCCATGCCGGAGGCGACCACCTGGTACTCAAAGCCTCCCCCCTGTAGCTCGCCCAGGGCCCGAACCTCGTTGACGCCGGTGCCGGAGGCGACCACCGCCGCCTTGATCGCAGCCGGGTCGAGCTTGGTCTCCGAACGGAATTTGATGAAGCCGTTTTCCAGGTCGCTGGAGTAGGAGCGCAGCTTGGCCAGTCCGCGGATCGCCTGCTCCGCCTTCACCGCGGAGGCCTCGGTGAGCTGGGTCATGCCGCCCAGCTTGAGGAGATATGAGCTCTCGTTAGAGGGGCCGATCTGCTGCACCTGGACATGGTGGAGGCCCCCCTTCTCCGCGCGCTCGCGAATCTGTTGAGCGTCGACGGTCTTCTTGAACTTGAGCTCCACCACTGTGCCGCCGGCGAAGTCGACGCCGAAGTTCAAGCCACCGAGACCGATCCCGACCAGCACGGCCAGATTGAGGAGGGTGGAGAGGAACAGCGCCGGCTTGCGTTTGCCGATGAAGTCGATGTTGGGGGTGTGCTTGAGAAATCTCATCGACTTTGAAGGCTCCACGGAGGAGAGAGATGGAGGGGTGCTGCCGGACCCCCTGGCTGAGAAGCTGAAAAAGCTAGACCGGGCGAACGTTCTGCGCCTGGAGGCCCTTGGGTCCCCGGGCGACCTCGAACTCCACCTTCTGACCCTCCGCTAGGCTGCGGAACCCGTCGGCCTGGATGGCGGTGTGGTGGCAGAAGACATCCTCGCCGCCGCCGTCCTGCACGATGAAACCAAAGCCCTTCGCGTCGTTGAACCACTTCACGGTACCAGTCGCCATTCCACGTCCCTCGTGACTCGGGCGGCGAAAGAGTCGCCCGGTCCCCGAACGCTCCGTTCAGAGACGAGCCGGTTTTAGGACAGCGCCGATTATCTTGTCTACAACTCAAGCTTGCCCGCCTGGGCCGCCAAGGCGTGGGCGGCCGGCCGGCTAGAGATCGAGCAGTAGCCGCTTTGGATCCTCGACGCTCTCTTTGACGCGCACCAGGAACTGCACCGCCTCACGGCCATCCACCAGTCGGTGGTCGTAGCTCAGCGCCAGGTACATCACCGGCCGGATCACCACCTGTCCGTTGCGCACCACCGGCCGCTCCTGGATGGAGTGCATCCCCAGGATGCCGGTCTGGGGCGGATTGATGATCGGCGTGGACATCATCGAACCGAAGATGCCGCCATTGGTGATGGTGAAAGTTCCGCCTGTGAGATCTCCTAAGCCCAGCTTGTCGGAGCGGGCCTTCTGCCCGAACTCGGCGATCTTCAGCTCCAGCCCCGCCATGCTCATCGTATCGGCGTCGCGGATGACCGGCACCACCAGGCCGCGGCTGCCGGAGACCGCCACGCCGATGTCGTAGTACCGCTTGAAGACCACGTCTTCGCCTTCGATCTCCGCGTTCAGCTGAGGGAAGGCCTTGAGCGCGTCGATGGTCGCGCGGACGAAGAAGCTCATGAAGCCGAGCTTCACGCCGTGCTTCTCGCTGAACTTCTCCTGGTACTGCTTGCGCAGCGCCATCACCTCGCTGAGGTCCGCCTCGTTGAAAGTCGTGAGGATAGCGGCCGTGGACTGCGCGGTGAGCAGTCGCTCGGCCACCCGGCGCCTGAGCGGCGTCATCGTCACCCGCTCCTCGCGATCGGCACGCGGTCGGGGACCGGATGGCGCCTGGGGCGCCGCCGGACGGGCTGCGGCCGGAGCGACGGTGTTGCCGCCCAGATGCTCCATCACGTCCTCTTTCAGGATCTTTCCGCCGGGTCCGCTTCCGCGGATCTTGGCCGGGTCCAGCCCCTGCTGCTCCACCACCCGGCGCGCAACCGGCGTGAGGTGAGCTGTCCGGCTGGTCTCGGCTTCGGTTGCGCTGGGCTTTGAAGGGGCGTTGCCCGCGGACGCGGAGGTCACCGCCGGCGCGGAGGCGCCGGTTCCTCCTTCGGCGATGGT
>JBGTHI010000389.1:0-6737 GCA_041746295.1 Myxococcaceae bacterium | reverse complement strand
CCGGACTTCGTCAAGAGCACGGCTTCCAAATGGGGCCGCCTGCTCGGGCACGGTTCGTCGGTCGGGATCGGAATGGGGATCTCGCGCGCCGACCGCCACACCGGCAAGCGGGACTTCGTTCCGTACGCGCAGCTCAGCACGGACATGGTCGCGGGTGGCATCACCTACACCATCAAGCGGGACGAGCGGAGCCTGGACACCTCGTTCCACCCCTTTTTCCTCACAATTGGCACCGATCCGGTCTGCGGCCGGCACATCTACTTCGCACCTCCCCTCGGGGTGAGCTTCACCGTGGGAGAGAGGTTCCTGGGCATCGGCATTCCCAAAAACCTGTTCAACAAACAGAAGAACCCGATGTTCATGACCAAGTACCTGGACGCCGATCCGATCCTGCTCTTGGGCATTCGCGGCGACCCGATCCAGGAATTTACCGGGCCGGTCATCCGCTGGAGCTTCAAGGCCTATGACGCCCTGAAGCGATGGTTTGGAGTTCCTGAGAGGAAGAAGCACCCGGCCGTGGAGGTAGGGGAGACTTCGGAGTGGCTGACGCCGGGCGAAACGATGAGCACGCCCTTCCCCCGCGAGCTCCTCCGTGACTAATCGCCGGCGGCGGCTGGCCTTCGTCACCTACAGCGGACGACCTCACCTAACGGAGGATGATCGCCTGGCGGCGGAAGCGCTCGCCCGGCGTGGCTGGAGCGTCCATGCACATCCCTGGGACCTACCAGGCTCGATCGATCCCTTCGCGGCGACGATCGTTCGCTCCACCTGGAACTACCACCGGCAACCCGACGCCTTCCGCGATTGGCTAAGAGAGCAGGATCAGCGCGACACCCCGCTCTGGAACTCACCGGAGCTGCTGGCCTGGAACAGCGACAAGAGCCTCTACCTGCCCGAGCTGGCCCGCCAGGGCGTTCGCATCCCCGACTCGCTCTTCCTTCCCAAGGAAAGCCCCGTCTCACTTGCTGAGGCAATGGAGCGCAAGGGTTGGAGGCGCGGCGCCGTTCTCAAGCCGTCGACCTCCGCCTCCGCCTACTGTACCGCTTGGGTCCCGTCGATCGAGCAGGCGACGCGGTTCCAGCCACTCTTCTCCGATCTGCTCCTGACCAGTGGCGTGGTGCTCCAGCCCTTCCTGCCCGAGGTGCGCGACGGCGAGTGGTCCCTGATCTTCTTCAACGATGGAGCAGCGCACTCCAGCGGGAGGTTCAGCCACTCGGTCCTCAAGGTTCCGGCGCCGGGCGAATTCCGCGTACAGGGTGGCCACGGCGGAACCGCCCGAGGCGAAGCCGTTCCACCCGCCCTGGTCGAGGCCGCCCGGACAATCACCCGGCGGATTCCGCATCGATGGCTCTATGCGCGGGTGGATGGAATCGTTCAGCAGGGGGAGCTCTGTCTAATGGAGCTGGAGCTGATCGAGCCGTGCCTGTTCTTCTCCCAAGCACCGGGCGCGGCGGAGCGATTCGCCGACGCCGTGGAGAGTACTCTCCTCGCTAGGCCCGCGCTTTTTTCAACCAGGCCATCGAGCGGATGATCTCCCGATCCAACGCGTCCGACTCCTCCGGCGCCACCTCTCGATCGGCTAGGTGAAAGTCCGGTGAGGAACGGGCCGACCGGCTCGCCTGCAGCGCGTCTCCCAGCAGGGACGGCTTCCGGAGCGCCAGCCCCTGGATCAGCTGTGAGAACGCCAGGGCAAACCACTCGTCGGCGCTCTGGATGGGCCGCCTGCGCCGCTCAGCGATCCAGCCGTTTCCGAACTGGTCGTAGGTCTGGGCGCTGCCGTCCACCACTCTGCGCATCACATCTTCGGAGAACAGGCGCTCCATCCGGGCATGCACCTGGGGATTTCCCCTTCGAAGATCCTCCCGCGTGACCAGATCCACCACGGTCGGTGTCGCCATGTTGCCCGCCTCGGGCAAGGTGCCGGTCGCCTCCACATGGCGGCCTAGGAAGATGGTGGCGCACTCGGCGAAGAATTCGGCCGGGTCGGCCATCGAGCGCTGGGTGGGGAAGGCACGCCGGTCGAACCGGCCGCCGGAGCTCTCCTGGGCGTCCTGATAGAACGATTGCCACTCCGGCTCCTCGGAGAACATCCTGCCATGGCTGCCCAGCACGAGATCCAGCGCGTGCATCAGCTCATGCACCGCCCGCGTCTGGGCGCTGGGCTTGACTCCACCCACCGCCGCGCGGAGCAGAATGCAGCCCACCAGCGCGTCGAACTTGCCGGCGGGAGGGCTGATCGGAAGCTTCTCCGCGAATCGATGGATCCATTCCGCCGAAGGGCCGAGCGCCTCCTGGTAGCACCGCGGGGCCGAGGCTCCGTCGACGATCTCGATGGTGGTCCCATTGCGGGCGACCAGCGCCAGGACCTCCGGAGGGACGTGGGTGGCAAAAACGGCGAGGATCGCCTCCCGCTGCTCCGGATCGATCCCCGGCGGGAACATCCCCTCGCTCAAGCGCCTGGCCAGCGCCTGTTTCTCCGGTGTGGCCTGGAAGATCGGCGGGTCCAGACTCTCGCTGAGCGTCAGCCGGCCGTGCTTCCAGTCAAAGTGAGCTTCGAACCGTTCCGGCCCGCGCCCCAACCGGAGATAGTCGCTGAGCAGCGGGTCGAAGACGGAATGGCTGGAGGCCTCGCGCCACCGGCCCTCCCAGCGCCGCCTCCGCTCTTCCAGGGAGCTCTCCGGTCCGAACAGATCGCGATCGAGCCGCTCGCTGTGACCGCGCGCGGCGTTCAGGGCGACGGAAGGAGGGAGTGGAATCTTGCCGGACCGCTGAGGCTCCAGCGGCTCGCGCGCGTCAGCGAGTTCGGATCGCGACCCGAGGAGGGCAGTCACCTTCCCTCGCAGACCTCGCTTCTCCACCCCTCACTCCTCGCCCGTCTCAAGCCCCGCTCTAGAATTGCGTCGCCGCGTACTCCCCCATCTTCTGGTTGGCCAGCACCGTGGGATGCACCCCGTCCTCACCATAACCGGTTCGGAACTTATCCGTATTGTTGGGATCCCGGACCACGCCGTCCAGGTCGAGGATCGCATAGCTACCGGTGAGTCCCCGGATCCAGCTGTTCACCTCTCGCCGGCGCGCCTGGAGCTCGGTGAGCGATGCACCTGGGACGCTGGTTTTCTCTCGGGGGGTGATCGGCATCGCCCAGACCCGGCACTTAGGCTTGAGCCTGCCGTACAGCTCGGTCAGCTTGGCCTCCAGGGCCGACGGCGTGAAGGAGTGGAGGTTGTTGGTGCCGATCAGCACGGTGCAATCGGTAATGCCGTCCACGGAGAGAACCTCGGTCTGGAGATTGGACAGCGTTTCGAGAATTCCTGAGCCGGAGACGGCAGCCGGTACTACCGCGCGACCGGAGCGGTTGGCGGCGATGAACGGCCAAGAGCTCCGGTAGTTGTCGCTTCCGGAGGTGTAGCCCTCGGTGATGCTGTCGCCGAGCGTGATATAGACCCGCTCCTGCGCGCCCAGGACGTCGATGGTGGTGACACCCGTCGGTAGTTGCCGCTGCGCGCCGCCGAAACCGGAGCTGACGGTGGCGTAGGATCCGGTCCGCATGTAGCTGCCGGGAAGAAGATTGATCGCCGAGGCGGCAAGGCTTCCGGTCACCTCAAATGAAACGTAGAGCTCGGTTCCGCGGGAGACGTTGAGTGATACCGGGTCGCTGGTGATCCTTGCCCGCGCACCCAGGCTGAGGCCGCTGCGGCCACCGAAGGTCAGCGCGATCGGCATACCGGTGGTGTTCCCGGTGCTGCCCGAAGCCAGCGCCACGGTGGTCCGGTTGAGCGTCGCACCCCTGTCACCCGCGTCGAGGCTCACCCGGATCTTGCTGCCCGCGCGAACCATTGGAATCCGCATCCGGAAGGTGGTCAGCGACGAGACGCTGTAGGACCAGCGGAGGGCCGCATGGTAGCCGGGCTGGTAGACCCCTGTGGAGGTAGGCCCGGTGGCGGTTATTGCCTTGGTAGCGACACCCGTCCGGCCCTTGTTGTCGGTCACGGTGAAGCGGGCGGTCCAGCTTCCCGCCGCGTAGCTGTGCCGACCGTAGCAGCTGGTGGTGCTGGCGCCGTCGCCCCAATCCAGCCGGCACTGCGAGATCCAGGAGCCGTCGGCCGCCGGCTTGGAAGTGGTGCCGTCCAGGTAGACGGCGAGCGGCGCCGCTCCGGAGCTCGGGCCTCCGGTCAGGACGGCGGTGGGGCCCCCGGTGAGCGCTGCGACCTCGGTGCCCAGATCCTCCGGCTCGTTGGGCTCGAAGACTACCTCCTCGCTCCCGCACGCCCACAACGCACTGACCACGACGATCCAGCCCAAACCGCCAAGAACACGCATCGGCAAAACCCTCACTGACGGCGAATAGGGGTAGCCGAGTTCCCGGATCTTTGGATCCGGCCCCCCCGAAAAGAGTCCGATAGGGGTCATTATGGAGACTATGTGGCCTTCTTCTCCGCGGTGGCCGAGGAGCTTCATGACTCCTGTGAGGCTCATCCCGCCATTCATCAAGGCCGTGGCGAAGGTGTGGCGAAGCCGGTGGGTGGTGAGCTTATCGGGCAAGGCCAGCGAGATATCGCCGGCGAGCTTCACCAGCGTGTCCTGGTACGTCTGGGCGCCTACGGGACGTTCCCGGGCACCCTCGATGAGCCAGGGGCTGCCTTCACGGCCCTGGCGCTGGAGCTCGGTCACCGCGGCGAGCGTCTCGGGGTCGAGCGGCACCAGGCGTTCGTTGTTCATCTTTCCCATCGGCACCTTGAGAAAGCGGTTCCCGGAGTGGTCTTCGCGGACGCAGTTCTTCTCGAGGTGCCGGAGCTCGCCGATTTCGTTCCGCTTCGCGGTGGTCGGCCCGGCCATCGACACCCAGGGAGCGTCGGTAGGTTTGTCGGGCCCGGCGCGCTGTTCGGCGGCGGCCTTCACGTCGACATGCGGGACCGCAGTAGACCTGCCCTCGATAGCATCTCCGGTGGACCATGAAATTCCTGGCACAGGTCGCGCATCTAAAAACCAGGCTTTCCAGGAACTCACAGCTCCGCTTTCACAGCTGGCTAGTGGGCTCGACGGGGAGCTGACAGGTGGAACCCGCAATGCTAGTTCTCGCCCATGCTCCAGTCGAACGAGGCCAAGTCAAGTATCGGACTCTCGGGTTGGATCGAGGAAGTCCGCTCGCAATGGTCGCCTGTCGCGCCCTATCTGAACACGGCGACCTATGGCCTACCGCCCCGCGTGGCTTTTGACGAGCTCCGCTGTGCCCTTGACGGCTGGCGCCACGGGGAGACAAGCTCGAGGTTCTGGTACGAGAGTACCGAACGCGCCCGAGCTTGTTTCGCGCGACTGAATGGGGTCCCAACGTCCGCCGTGGCTGTTGGCGCGACGGTCTCTGAGCTCGTCGGCATCATTGCCGCTTCAATACCCAACGGAGCAGTCGTGCTCGCGCCCGAAGGGGAGTTCACGTCGCTTCTCTTCCCTTGGGCCGCCAACGAATCGCGCGGTGTGCGCATACGCACCGTTCCTTTGCGCGAGCTCGCTCACGCGGTGGAACGTGGCACAACCGTCGTTGCCGTCAGCGCTGTTCAATCAGCCACTGGAGAGGTCGCAGACCTCGAGGCTATCAGTTCCGCCGCGCGACATGCTGGGGCCATGGTGGTGGTAGATGTCACCCAGTCGTGCGGATGGTATCCGCTGGACGCGAAGCATTTCGATGCCGTCGTTGGGGCAGGCTATAAATGGTTGATGGCCCCTCGTGGGACCGCTTACCTCTATCTTGGGGAGCAACTCCGCGAGCAGGTCATCCCAATCCATGCCGGCTGGTATGCGGGAGAAGCGGGAGAAGACCTCTACGGGAGTTGTTATGGACTGCCGATGAAGCTTGCCTCCTCCGCCCGCCGCTTCGACACCTCCCCCGCTTGGTTCTCTTGGGTTGGCGCCGCCCCTGCCATCGAGTTGGTCGAGCGGCTGGGGGTCGATGCTATCCACGAACACAACGTGTGTCTCGCCAACCGCTTTCGTGTCGGCCTTGGCCTTGAGCCGGGTCACTCCGCCATCGTTTCGACCGCGCTCACCGGCGCCTTCGAGAAGCTCGCGCACGCTGGCATAAGGGCAACAACACGCGCGGGATCGCTTCGCGCTTCGTTTCATCTCTACAATACCGAGGCGGACGTTGATTCCGCTCTCTCCGTGCTCAGCTCTTCGAAGAAGTGACTGAGGCTTCGCACAGTCGGTACGCCTTGATCTCCGGCTTCATAGCCTCGAGCCCTGAGCCGGTGCGCGCACGGAAACCGGACGCGGCCGCTGCTCAGAGAGGCCTTCCCCCTCGCCCCAGACTGAAAGTGGCCACATAAGAATCAACCCTGCTTCTGCCACCCGCATCCGAAAACCGGGACTTAGCAGGCTCCATTCCGGCAACGCTCTACTCGTGGGGTCCCGTCGGCACGTCGGTTGCTGGCGCCGCGGCCAGCGGAATCACTTGCGGCACTGGCGCCGCGCGCTCGACGGGAGGTGGACGGATGCTGGCGAGGGTGCAGTCGGGAACGGTGGTCGGAATCGATGCGGTCGGAGTCGACGTGGAGGTCGATATGACCTTGGGGCTCCCCTACTTCAACGTGGTCGGGCTCCCGGACGGCGCCGTCAAGGAGAGCAAGGTGAGGGTGATCTCAGCTCTCAAGAATGCCGGCTTCGAGCTCCCGCAGAAGAGGATCACCGTCAACCTCGCCCCCGCGGACATCCGCAAGGAAGGCGCGGCCTTCGAGCTGCCGATC
>JBGTHI010000388.1:0-13128 GCA_041746295.1 Myxococcaceae bacterium | reverse complement strand
CTCGGCCGGGTTCTACGCCCGGCTGCTCGGTCCCATCGCCAGCGCGGTGCTCACCGGCGCTGCTACCTCCCTCCCGGGTCTCCCTTTCACTGTTTCCCTGACCGCCTGGGCCCTTCCTGCCTGGCTGGTCGGCGCGGCGCTCCTCAAGGCCTGCGCCCAGTGGATCCACAACGGGTTGATGCAGTCGATGGGACAGAGCATTTCCAGCGCTTTGCGTGAACAGCTCTACGGCCACCTGCTCTCGATGGGGCCCCGCGAGTTGGAGCAGCGCCATAGCGGAGAGCTGCTCACCCGGCTGACCTCCGATGTCGCACAGACCGAGTTCGCCCTCACTCAGGCCTTGAGTTCGTACGTCAAGGACGGCCTTCAAACCCTGGCGTTGCTGGCGGCCTGTTGGTCGATCGATGGCCGATTGTTCGGGCTGGCTTTCATCGTGCTGCCGGCAGCGCTCTACCCAGTCAATCGGTTTGCGCGATCCCTCAAGCGGGTATCCCGCGAGCTGCAGTCGGGCGTCGGAGCCATGGCCCAGTTGGTCTCGGAGCAGCTGCATCTGTTGCCGGTGGTCCAGGCCTACCGCCTGCTGCCCAACACGCTCAGCCGTTTCGATGACGAGCAATCCCGCTACCTGAGTCGCATGCGGCGGTCTCTCTTCCTACGGGGTGCGGTGAGCCCCTCGGTGGAATGGCTGGGCATTCTGGGGACCGCCGCGACCATCGGCTATGGCGCCTGGGCCGTCCGCGCGGAGCCGGCGCTTGCGGAGAAGCTCTTGTCGTTCCTGGCGGCGGCGATGCTGATGTACCGGCCGGCGAAGACCCTTTCTCAAACCCACTCACTTACCCAGAGTTCCTTGGCCTCCGCCGAGCGGCTCTTCGAGCTGCTGGATCTTCCCGCCGCGCGGCCGGCTTCGGCGTCGGTACGCGGGCTGCGGGGGCTCTCCCATTCGCTCAGGGTCGAAGGACTTCGCGTCTCATACGGACCGGAACGGGAGATCCTGAAAGGGGTAAACCTCGAGGTTTCTGCCGGGAAGCGGGTCGCGCTGGTCGGTCCCTCCGGCAGCGGGAAGACAACGCTCTTCTCGGTGCTGCTTGGCTTCACCGAGTGGCATGCCGGCTCGGTGCTCTGGGACGGTCGGGCCCTGACGCCGGCCGATCTGCGGGCCCTCCGGGGGAAGCTGGCCTGGGTTCCCCAGGAGCCGGTGCTCTTTTCCGGAACGGTGCGGGAGAACCTGTGGTTGGGACGCCCAGGCGCCAGCGAGGCGGAGCTCGCGGAGGCGCTGAGGCGAGCCCATGCCGATGGTTTCGTGGGCGCCTTCCCCAAGGGGCTGGACGAGGAGGTGGGCGAGCGCGGAGCCCGGCTCTCGGGTGGGCAGCGCCAACGGTTGGCAATTGCCCGAGCGTTCCTTCGCAAGCCTTCGCTGCTTCTTCTGGACGAGCCGACCAGCGCCCTCGATGCCGCCTCGGAGCTGGAAGTCCAGGCCGGCCTGGCCGAGTTGATGGAGGGACGCACCACGCTGGTGATCGCCCACCGACTCTCCACCATTCGGGACGCCGACTCGATCTGGGTATTGGACGGAGGGGAGATCGTCGACAGCGGGAACCACACCGAGCTTCGAAGCCGCGCGGGTCGGTATGCCCAGCTTTGGGCCGGCCAGATCTAGGCGGCGCCCGTCTTGGGCCGCCTGAAGCGCCCAAGCAGCCCGCGCGACTCCTTCCCTTCCACCGGCAGGGAGCCTGGCTGTGGCATCGCCTGGGTCTCCGCCATCTGCTGCGTCTTCTCCTGTGCGAGGCGCGCGGCGTCGGCGGCCGGGTTGTGGTGGGCCCGATACCAGTCGATCACCTCCGGGCCGGGTTCCTCACGCGGATCGCCCACCTCGTGGCTCCGCGGGTAGTCGAGCTGCTTCCAGAGGTTGACCCAGCTCTTCTGCATCATCGGGTCCATGCCGTGCTGCTGCTCGTCTAGGAAGAAGCGCATGTCGGTGGCGCACAGCTCCCCGTCGATTCCGCGCAGCCCAAGCCCGCCCATCATTCCGGTGCCAAGGATGAACTGGGCCAGCCGCTTCTCCGGCGATCCATTGGGCAGCGAGTCCACGCGAATGAAGGGATCCTTGGTGTAGTCGACCGACGTCTTGGTGGACCACCAAGGCTTGGGACGTGAGGATGGGTTTTTGCCCAACAAGTTAGGCGGGGTAAACGCGAGACCGTCGGCCTTGATCGGGATGGTGTTGACCGGGTCCACGTTGGTGAAGGGCCTATTCGCCGCCGCGTCGGCCCTTTCTTGTAGCCGGTCTCGCTCCAGGGTCGCGGGATCCTTCGGTTTTTCCACCTTGTCGCCGAGATTGGCGTCGCGCACCCTGGCGTCGTGCTGCCGGTTCTCCCGCTCCTGCCTCCTTACCTCGTCGAGCGCCCGCTTCTCGCCCGTGTCGATCGGCGGCGGGTCGGGCGGCTTCTCGGGTGGCTTGTTCTCGCCTTCGTAGTGGGAGATGTGGCTGCCCAGAGAGCTCTCGCCCGCGGCGACCTTTCGCGCCTCCGAGCTGTCGCGCTCCACCTGTTGAACCTCCTGCTCGACCTCGGCGGCAGCCTCTTGAAGCGGTGTGGGAGGGGCATTCGGGATCGCGGCCGGTTTGAAGTTGCCTTCCAATAGCTGCACCCACTCTTGCAGCTGGATCAGCTCGCGCGGGCTCATGGACGCGCCCGGCCGCTTGCTGAAAAACGAGCGCAGCTCCGGCAGCTCGCCGCGGATGATGTCCAGCTTCAACCCGTCGAACTGACCGCGCAGAAGAAAGCGCGCATCCTTCTTGTTCGTGGTGGGAAACCCTCTGCGCTCGCGATCCGCCGCCACTATCTGCCGGCCCAGCTCCGCGGCTTCTCGCAGACCGCCGTAGGGAGAGTGCTCCATCGCATCCAGGTGGATGAAGTCGAGCGGATTGTTGATGTGATCGTCGCCCTCCTCGGCCTCGGCGATCAAGCGGGGGTGGGGGAGCGTGGGGCTGAGCTGCTGCGGAAGCTGGCCCGGCCGAAGCTGCGGCAGGTCGCGGCGGCGCTCGATTTCGCCTTCGTATCCGCTGGTGTCCGGAACAAAGGAAACGGTCTCCTCGCCTGGCAGCGCGAATCGCTCCGGGTTCGGCGTGACGAAGTCGCCATACTCGGTGCCGGAACGACCGGTCAGCTCCCCGGCGTTCGGATTGTCGGGAAGCACGGGAAATCCTGTGAGTCGGCCGATAGCCATGGCGGTTGAGAGGCTCGGTAGGATTCTCGCTCTTTAAGACTCTCCAGTTGCTAGATTGGGGGGATGACTTTCGAATCCGCCGTCGAGCCCGGGACCCGGACCCCGAAGATCGCCCCTTTGCCCGAGACCCAGGCCATGGACGAGGCGGGCTCCTTGGCCCGACCGACCTATCAGCACCCCCAGGGCCGCAATGGTATCGACTGGATCGGCCGAGCGCAGCAGGGGGGCGGCAAGGTGCCGGACGACTTCGCCTGGAGCTCCAATCCGAAGCAGGAGCAAGAGGGCGGGTTGGGCTCCTGATGCCGCGATCATGAAGCGGCTGCAGCGCAGATTCGAAGGGCAGGAGCTCCTTAAGGAGCTCCTGGCATTGACCGGCAGCTCCTGCAGCTTCGACGAAGTGGTCGAGCGGTTCCGGGAGGGTGTTCGGGCGGGTACTCCCGCCGGAGAGGTGATCCCCACCCTCTACGACGGGCCGCCGTGCTTTACCGACCCGTCCCACGCCCCTCAGCTTTTTGGCAATCTGCTCGCCCTCTGGGACCTGGTGGCCGAGGGGCGGCCGATCCCGTCTGGGATCCCTCTTGGCCCCCGCGACGAGCCGGAGCCCTCCGCTCCGCCATCCCGGGTCAAAGCCCAGCCCCCTTCCCCCTTCGCTCCCGGCGAGCCGGATGGCGCCTTCGGGCAAAGCGTGCGCGGCTATCTGGACGCCGCGTCGCCCAAGGAGCTGGAGCGGTTGGAGCACGCCTTTGAGAATCGCGAGGACTCCCTGCTCGGCCGCCTTGACGAGCTGGCGCTCTCCGACCAAGGATACGGTCAGGCGCGGGACGCCTGCTTCGAGCTGTTTGCCCTGATGCAGCTCGGCTGGCCCGCAGGCACCCGCCCGACTCCGCGAGGAGCGCTCGAGGATCCACGGGATGGAGAAGTTCCGTCTCCCAACGAGCTCCCTTCCGCTTTCCGGGATCTCCTGGAGGCGCTGGGCGCATCGGATAGCGCGGCTCGCGCAGTGGTGACTCGATATGCAAAGGCCCTGTGGACGGGGCGGCGATAGGGCACGAGAGCGAAGATGGCACGAAACGAAGATGATGGCGGCGGCTTCACCGGCAGACGGAACAAGAGCTGGCGCGAGATCGACGCGGGGCGGGGAAAGAGCCGTTCCCACTCGCGTCAGGACGATCCGAAGCAACAGCGGATCGAACGGAGCGCCTCCTACGAGAAGTACAAGTCGGCCGCCGATGCGCTGTTCAACGGCGGGGAGCTCCCCGAGGGGCTGGCCAAGACCTTCGATCCAGAGGGCAAACGCAAGGCGCAGAAGACCGCGCTGCTGAAGCTGCGGGAGCTGCAGTCAGAGCGCAAGGCGTGGATCGAAGCGGTGGTCGACTATCTGGAGAAGTATCCGGAGCTGCCGCCCGACCCCTACTTCCTGGATTCGCTCCTGGACCATCCCCGGGAGCGAATCGTCGGTCAGGCGCTCAGTGCGCTGGAGACCCTCGCCGCCGAGGGCAAGCTCAAGGAGAAGGCGCCCAAGAGTCTGGAGCAGCGGCTCAAGTCGATCGAGATGACCTCTCTCGACGATGAGCTCCAGGGAAGGGCCAAGAAGCTCCGTGAAGCGCTGCGCTAGCCCTCCTACCGATTGATCACAAAGGCGCAAGCAGAATCGAGGGTCGGCTTGAGCCCTCCCAGCGCCCCGAGCATCGCCTCGTAGTGGCTCCGCTCCGTCCGAAGCCTCCCTTGGATCGCGCTTCCGGACAGCCCCTGGTGCGCGAGCGAGAGCTCCAAGCGCCTGAGCAGCGCATCGCGTTCAACCTCGATCGCCGATCGGGCCGCCTGGACAATCCGCTGGAGCTCCGCCTCCGCCGCCCGGGTCGCGGCTGCGGCCGCGGGGTCCACAAAGCTCTCCAGCTCCGGGAACACCGCATCGATTTCGTCTCCCTTGAGCCCGCGTCCATCCAGCTCCAGGGCCTCCAAGAGCCCCGCCTCCGGAACCCAGCGGGCCCCACCCGCCTCGTCGGTGCAGACCGGAATCTGCAGGAGCGTCCGCTCCAGAAACCGGGTGAGCTGCCGCGAGGGGACGCGGGCGCCGGGCCGGGTATCTGCGAGCTCAGGCGGCACCAGATGGAAAAGAAACTCGACCCCCTGGGCTTTGGGAGCACCTCGCCTGTCGATCGCTCGCGCCCCGTTGCGACCAAAGGGGCCGTCCCGCAGGAAGCCGAACAGCGCCTCCACCAGCGGATGGCCGGTGGTGAAGTATTCGATCTCCTCCAGGTCGACCGCGGTGTCTCGCCAGAAGGTGCCCAGGACTGTTCTCTCCTCCTGGATCGAGATTCCCGGGAGCGCCTCGACGTTCAGGGCGTGGCCAAAGTGGAAAGCGCACTGGAAGGCATCCACCTGCTCGTCGGTGTCGACGCCGATTCCCACCTTGCGCGCCAGCTCCGTAACCGCCTCTTCCATCCGCTCGTCCAGGTCGCGGGCGACCGCCCACAGGCTCTCCTCCAGGCTCTCGGCCACCCCCTCCTCGGCCATCCCGGAGCGATCCTGCGCCCGAATGACCAGGGCCTCCACGCCGGGGCGATCGAAGCTGCGCAGATCCAGCAACGGATCATAGGCCTTCTGCACCTGAGCCCGCGCCTCGGCGACCTTGGTCTTGAGTGCCGCGACATAGGCGCCGCGCTCCTGGGCTCCCAGTAGCGCCAGCTCCAGCATCTTCGGCTCCACCTCCTCCAGCACCGCGTCCAGACCGCCGACAGTGGCCGAGAAGACGCCGACCGCATCGGCCAGGAGGGCCAGCAGCTCGGATGAGAGCGTACCGATCACATCGAAGACGTGGATCTCCACCGGGTGGAGCTGGCCAATCCGATCGAGCCGGCCGATCCGCTGCTCCATCGCGGCGGGGCTCCAGGGCAGGTCGTAGTGAATCAGGTGGTGACTGAACTGGAAGTTGCGTCCCTCACCTCCCACCTCGGTGCAGATCATCACCCGGGGCCCTTCGGGATCGCGGAAGCGCGCTACCTGGCGGTCGCGCTCCACCAACGGCAGGTCGCCGTGGTAGCCCAGCGCTTCGAGCCCTTCCTGTCGCAGCATGTCGCGGAGGCTCTCCAGCGTGGTCCGGGCTTCAGTGAAGACCAGCACCTTGGCACCCGGCTCCTTCCCGGAGATGTCGCGAAGCACTTGAGCGAAGGCCGTGAACTTGGCATCCCGCTGAGGAAGCTTGAGAAGAGGGAGCATCGGCGCCAGCGCCTTGCTCTGGGCGACCGCCTCCAGGAACGCGGCGGGCGAGGACTCCAGCCGCCGCAGTAGATTTGAGAGCACCGCGCCCCGGATCTTGCCCTCGGCGCGCAGCCGCTCGAGGACCGAGGCGCGGGACTGGAGCTCTTCCTTCGAAAGCTGGACCGGATGGCGGTTGAGCCGCCGCTCGGCGAAGCCGCCCACCACCGTCCGCCGGTTGCGGATCAGCCGATCGGAGAGGCTGTAGGTCTCGGTTAGGTGGTTGAGCAGCGGCTCGCGATCCCGGATCTGGCTCAGCGCCGCATCTTGGGGAAGCTGCCTGGCCAGCGCGGCAACCGTGGCGCCTACACCCTTCGCTCCGGCCGCTTCACCCAGCAGCTCGCGCACTGCGGCCGAAAGGGCCTCCTGCTTCTCCAGGCGTGCCTTGAGCTGCTCGGCGGTGGGTGCGGCACCGGGATCGAGCAGCGTCAACAGCCCGCGATACTCATCCGGATCGAGCTGCATTGGCGTGGCGGTGAGCAGCAACACGCCCCAGCCATTCTTGGCCAGCGCCCGAGCCGCGGCGAACGCCTTCTCGCCCTTTAGGTGATGGGCTTCGTCGATGATCACCAGATCCCAGAATGCGCCTTCCGCGCCGGCCTCGGCGCGGTGGTTGTCTCCGCGCGACAGCATCTCCAGACTGGTCACCACCTTGTCGTGGCTCGCCCAGGGAGAGACTTCCGGCCGCTCCTTCAGGGAGTCGTTGTACCGGTCGGTATCCATCAGAGTGAATAGATGGTTGAACTTGTGAAAGAGCTCCGCCAACCACTGGACGGTGAGATGGCTGGGCGCGACCACCAGCACGCGCTGAGCCATCCCGGAGAGCCGCAGGGCGGAGAAGATCATCCCCGCCTCGATGGTCTTTCCCAGCCCGACCTCGTCGGCCAGGATGAAGCGGGGGCGGGGTGAGGAGAGCACCCGCTGCACCACTCCCAGCTGATGCGGCTTCACCATCACCCTGGAGGCGAGCAGCGCACCCAGCGCGTCGCATCGGCGCTCTTCGTCCAGCTTCAGCGCTGAACGGCGCAGCAGGAAACTTCGGGCGTCGCCCACCCTCCCCTCGCGCAGGGTAGAGAGCAGATCGGGCATGGGCGGAACGGCCAGCACCTCCGACTCCGGCATCTCATCGTCTTCGCCGTTCTCGTATTGGATGACATACCGCCGAAGCCCTCGGCCACCCTCCACCTCTTCCAGAACCTTGGCGACGCGACCGTTCCGGGTCTGGACCGAGTCACCCGGAGTCAGGGCGTGCGGTACCAGGGCCCCCGATTTAGTGGAGACCAGGGTGGAGGACTCGGGCCTCGAGGGAAAAAGCACCTCCGCCTTGGTCCCTCCATCATGGAGCCCTACTAAATGCCCAACGCCCCACTCCGGTTGCGGGAGGTAACGGACCTTCATGCCTTGAACCAGCTGTGCCATCGGTGTTGACGCCCTATCAAACCCGCCGCCGTTGCCGCTAGCCGAGAGCGACTCCCAGTGTGAGGTGGGCGGGGGAGGTCCCAATGTGGGTGGATAGTCTACTGAGCAGCAGTCAGCTGGTGGCGATTCCTTGTTCTTCCGCGCCGGCTGCTCCATCTTCCACGTGTGCGGAGGAAGCGGATGGGCACGGTGCCGCCATTACCCCTGGTCTGGAAAGCCATCGACGTCTACTTGCGCGTGGCGTACGGCGGGGGCGCGCCGTTGCCGGTCAAGAGTCGGCTCGATGCGCTGAAGCCTCTGGGTGAGCTGGCCTTCTTCTCCAGCGAGATGCTCGAGCGCGAGGCGGCCAACGGCGGCCTTCGCTACAACCTTCGATTGGGGAACAAGCACTACCCCCACATGAAGATGATCATGGAACAGGTCCCCGGAGGCCACGGCTTTGTCTTCCGCGCCGACTGCCATGACCGCCACTGCTGCCCGCCCGATGATGCGCCGGAGTACGGCGAGTTTCTGGAGCTGATGGAGCACAACCGGCGGCTGGCCCAATCGATCGAAGGCGCCTGGGCCCGCTCGGGGGTCCCCACGTTCCAGCTCCTCCTTCGCGCCGGTGCCGAGCAGCGGAAGGCAGACCCCTCCCCGAAGATGCATTAAAAGAGTGAGGTTAGCTCCTGGTAGATCCCGCGGAAGTCTCCGCACGCGCCGAGCATCTTGAGATTCTGAGTGCAACCGCCCGTGCCGCGGAAGAACATCACCGCCTCCTGGGGAGGTCGGATCTTCAGCATCGCCCCCATCCGCTTCGAGCCGAGCTTCTTCATGTCGGAGGCCATGGTGCATTGTGCGAAGTCATAGGCATCGGTCCGCAGGGGCCGACCCGCAATCTCAAGAATTTCCTCGGTCACCGCTCGCGCTTCCACCTCCGGCAGGCTCAAGGTGAAGCCCACGTCGCGCAGGATCTGCAGGACGTCGTCGAGATCGTGGCGAAGCGCGCGCAGCAGGGTGCGCCGGTTGGCCGCGACAAACCCCTCGGAGAAGCGCTTGACCGATCCGAAGTCGACCAGCCCCAACCGGCCATCCGGCATCACGATGAAATTGCCCGGATGGGGATCGGAGTGAATCCAGCCGGCCGCCAGGAACGGGCCATAGACGGCACGGATCAGGAGGCGCGATACCCGGAACCTCTCTTCCGGCCCCGGACGCGGGCTCCTCCCCGAGAAAGCGCGCAGGGTGACTCCGGGCAGGTACTCCAGCGTCAGCACCCGGCGGGCGCTGCGGGAGGCGATCACCTCCGGAGTGCATAGCCCCTCGATGGCGTGGGCGCGTACCACCTCGCCAAATCCCGAAGCCAGCTCCGCTTCGCGTTGATAGTCCAGCTCCGCGGCCAGCTCCCGCTCCAGCTCCGCGTAGTAGTCCCTTCCATCCAGCGCCTTGGAGGTCCGCGCCAGGGTCTTCACCACGAGCCGCAAGCTGGCGAGATCGGTCTTCAGCGACTCGTCCACACCCGGGTACTGGACCTTGACCACCACCGCTCGGCCGTCCTCGAGGGTGGCGCGGTGGACCTGACCCAGGCTCGCCGCCGCCAGTGGCTCCCGATCGAACGTGGCGAACAGCGCCTCGGGCGACTCACCGAGCTCCGAGCGAACCACGCCGGCCACCGTCTCATAGGGCATCGGCGGCGCTTCGTTCTGCAAACGTGAGAGGATCGCCCGGACCTCGGGCGAGACCAGGTCGGAGTCCATGCTCACCGCCTGCCCCAGCTTCATCGCCGCGCCCTTTAGATCCCCCAGCGTCGCGACCAGCTTCTCGGCGGTGGAGGCGCTCAAACCGGCCTCCGACTCCGAGGGTTCCCGTCCCCGCCATCTCCGGACACTCTGCCCCAGAACATCCGCCCCGACCTGCGCGGAGATCGTGGCCAGCTTCCTCAGACGCTGAAAGCGTCCGCCGGGAGGGGACTTCGGATCGCGAGGCATTCCAGCCATCTAAGCACAGCCCCATTCGAAGCGGAGGCGTTCCAAAGCAGACGGTCTCGCAGTGTAACAATAAATAGTGCTCCGCCGCGCCGTGAAGCCCATGGTAGGATCTTCGCGCCCTCGGATCCGCTCCGGGGGGGCGAGGTTGTGCTGAAGCGTCTGCAGGCTCGATGGCAGGCGGCCAACCCCTCGGCATTGCCCTTTCAATAGAGGTGTCGAACCATGAGTAACCCCTCTCTGTTCCCGAAAAATTTGCGCCGGGGATGGGCCGCGGTCGCAGGACTGGCCTCCACGCTGCTCGCATCCGCTGCTCACGCCAGTGAAGCAGACCTGATCCTGCCGGACTTCAGCACCACCACCTTCTTCGCCGGGCTGGACGGCCGCACGCTCCTCTTCGGCGGGATCGGGGTTAGCCTCTTCGGCCTGGCCTTCGGCTTCTTCCAGTACGCGCAGCTCCGGAACCTTCCGGTGCACCGCTCGATGCTGGAGATCTCGGAGCTGATCTACGCCACTTGTAAACAGTACCTCATTACGCAGGGCAAGTTCATCCTGGCTTTGGAGGCGCTGATCGGCGTGGTGATGGTCGGCTACTTCGGCTTCCTCCGCCATCTGGCTGTGGAGCGGGTGGTGGCGATCCTGCTTTTCAGCCTGGTGGGTATCGCCGGTTCTTACGGAGTCGCCTGGTTTGGCATCCGGGTGAACACCTTCGCCAACTCCCGGACCGCCTTCGCCAGCCTTCGCGGCAAGCCGTTCCCCACCTACGCCATTCCGCTCAAGGCGGGAATGAGCATCGGGATGGTTCTGATCAGCACCGAGCTTCTGTTGATGCTCTGCATCCTGCTTTTCGTTCCAAGCGACTTCGCCGGCTCCTGCTTCATTGGCTTCGCGATCGGCGAGTCGCTGGGCGCCTCGGCTCTGAGAATCGCCGGAGGCATCTTCACCAAGATCGCCGACATCGGCTCCGACTTGATGAAGATCGTCTTCAAGATCAAGGAGGACGATGCGCGGAACCCGGGCGTGATCGCCGACTGCACCGGCGACAACGCGGGTGACTCGGTCGGCCCCAGCGCCGACGGCTTCGAGACCTACGGCGTGACCGGTGTGGCGCTGATCACCTTCATTCTCCTCGCGGTCGAGGAGAAATATCGGGTGCCGCTGCTGGTCTGGATCTTCGTGATGCGCATCGTGATGGTGCTGGCGAGCTTCGTTGCCTACACGCTGAACGAGGCGGTCCAGAAGGCCCGCTACGCCAACGTGGAGAAGATGAACTTCGAGAAGCCGCTGACCTCGCTGGTCTGGGTCACCTCGCTCATCTCAGTGGCGGCCACCTATGCGGTTTCCTATCTCCTAATTCCGGAGCTGGCTGGCGACACCACCCTCTGGTGGAAGCTCTCCACGATCATCACGTGCGGCACGCTCGCCGGGGCGATCATCCCCGAGGTAATCAAGGTCTTCACCTCCACCGAGTCGGGCCACGTCCGCGAGGTGGTGACCGCTTCCCGCGAAGGGGGCGCCTCGCTGAACATCATCTCCGGTCTGGTGGCGGGTAACTTCTCTGCCTACTGGATGGGCGTGGTGATTGTCGTCCTGATGGGCTCGGCCTATCTGCTCAGCACCCTGGGCGTGGGCGAGCTGATGATCGCGGCCCCGGTCTTCGCCTTCGGCCTGGTGGCCTTTGGCTTCCTGGGCATGGGACCGGTCACCATCGCGGTCGACTCCTACGGGCCGGTAACCGACAACGCCCAGTCGGTCTACGAGCTGTCCTTGATCGAAGCGGTCCCGAACATCAAGGCGGAAATCCAGAAGGACTTCGGCTTCACGCCGAACTTCGAGAAGGGCAAAGAGTACCTGGAGGAGAACGACGGCGCGGGCAACACGTTCAAGGCCACCGCCAAGCCGGTACTGATCGGCACGGCCGTAGTCGGCGCCACCACGATGATCTTCTCGATTATCGTGATCCTGGTCGGCGGCACCAACGCCATCGGACAGACGGTGCTCGATCCGGCTAAGACCGGCTACCTGTCGCTGCTTCACGCGCCGTTCCTGCTGGGATTGGTAATGGGCGGCGCGGTGATCTACTGGTTCTCCGGCGCCTCGATGCAGGCGGTCTCCACGGGGGCCTACCGGGCGGTGGAGTTCATCAAAGCCAACATCAAGCTGGATGGCGTGGTGAAGGCCTCGGTGGAGGACAGCAAGCGCGTGGTGGAGATCTGCACCCAGTATGCGCAGCGCGGGATGATCAACATCTTCCTGGCGGTCTTCTTCAGCACCCTGGCCTTCGCCTGCCTGGAGCCGTACTTCTTCATCGGCTACCTGATCTCAATCGCGCTCTTTGGCCTCTACCAGGCGGTCTTCATGGCCAACGCCGGTGGCGCCTGGGACAACGCCAAGAAGCTGGTCGAGACCGAGCTGAAGGCCAAGGGCACCCCGCTCCACGACGCGACCGTCGTCGGCGACACCGTGGGCGACCCCTTCAAGGACACCTCGTCGGTGGCAATGAACCCGGTGATCAAGTTCACCACCCTCTTCGGCCTGCTTGCCGTAGAGCTGGCGGTGGAGTTGGACCGCAGCGGGAAGACCACCACCAACGTGCTGGCGGGGATCTTCTTCCTGGTCTCCCTGGTCTTCGTCTGGCGTTCGTTCTACGGGATGCGGATCCAGACCGCCTCCGCGCCGGCCGCGCACCACGCCGTCAAGCAGGCGGCCTGAGCCGGTGAACGGTTGCGCTCTTTCCTTTGGTGAAATCGCACCATGCGCCGGTGCTTTTCCACCAGAGAAGTTCCCATTACGTCGGGGCTAGGTAACCGACGGTGCGGGTTATAAGCAGATTTCCGGCCGCAGATGGGTCTGCGGAGTTGAGTGCACGGGATGGCAGCAGTGAGCGTGAGTGGGATGTCGATTTTGCGGCTCACCTTCCTGGGCACCTCCGCCGCGCAGCCCACCATTCACCGCAACCTCTCCGGGATTGCTGTGAAGGCCGATTCGGATCTGTTGCTCTTCGACTGCGGCGAGGGCTCGCAGCGGCAGATGATCCGGTTCGGAACCGGGTTCAGCGTGGATGCTGTCTTTTTCACGCACTTCCACGCCGATCACTATCTGGGGATCATCGGCTTCCTACGAACGCTGGGGATGATCGGCCGTGAGCACCCCCTGGTCCTCTATGGCCCGGCGCCGGCCAAGCGGCTGCTGCACCAAGCGGTGCATCTGGGATTGGACCGGCTCGACTTCCCGGTTGAGATCGTCGAACTCCGGGATGGCG
>JBGTHI010000387.1:0-3512 GCA_041746295.1 Myxococcaceae bacterium | reverse complement strand
CACCAGAGCGGGACCCAAGTGTGACCGATGGGTGAGCAGCGCCAAAGTCTGGAGCGTCTTGCCCAGCCCCATGTCGTCGGCCAGGCAGGCCCCGGCGCCCCATTCCGCCAGGCGTGCCATCCAGCGAAACCCCTCGTGCTGATAGTCCCGCAGGGTAGCGGTGAGCCCCGAGGGAAGCTCCGGTTCAAACGCATGGGCCTTGGACACCCGTTGGGCCAAGGCTCGCCAGGCCTTGTCGGAGGAAACCTGTGCCCCCGCCTGCTCCAGCTCCGCCAGCGCTTGGGTTGCGGCGGGTGAGGTCTCCAGCCCGTGCTTCCCTTGAAACGCGTGGTCGGCCACCGAGGTCAGCCGCTCGCGCAGCGCGGAGGTGAGCTCGACCCAGCGGTTTCCTTCCAGGTGAACGAAGCGGTGCTTCCGCCGTGCGGCATCGAGCAGAACCGCCAGCTCCATCCGGTGGCCGTCCACCTTTGCGCCGCCGGAGAGCCCAAACCAGTCCCGCTCGCGCTCGACTTTGACTTGAACTTCCTCCGGGGCGAGGGGGCTGATCGCGAAGCGGCGGTTTCCTTCCCAAATCACTTCGAAAGAGCCCGGGAGCCCAGGCTCTAGGGCCTGAAGCGCGGCCACCAGCTCGAAGGCGTGCTGGGCGTTTGCGCTGCGGAAGGTGAAGGCCGGCTCCTCGCTGCACAAGTCCAACGGCAACCGCGCCAGGAGCGCCCGCATTCGTTCCGGCTCTTTGCCTAGAGCCCGCTGGACAAACAGCCGCCGCCCTTCCACCGCCCCATAAACCTCTTCGGGCCCCTCGCCGGGAATGAAGCCGATGCCGCCCGGCAAGGGGCGAAATCGGGCCTCCAGGCGAAGAGCACCTTCGCCGGAATCCTCGAGTCGAAGGTGCAACACCGCATCGGCGGGCGCCTCGTGCAGCTCGCCCTTCAGCGATGGAGGGAGGGTCCAGGGAACCGACCCGCTCAGTCGAAACAGCCGCTCCGCCAACTCGGGTGCCGCCTCAGAGGGGAAGGTCGAGCCATGCCGGGAGAAAAGCTCCAGGAGCGCGCGGGCTGAAGCGGAGAGCTCCGTCAGCCAACAAAGATTCAGCTCGGGGCGGACTAGAATGCAGGTGGCGCTCCACGTTCCATGCAGCTCTACGTGCCGCCGCTCCGCCGGGATGAGTGGGTGACCATCGACGGTGGGGACCATCGACAGCTCGCCCTTTTCGTCCCGAACTTCGAAGCCCAGACGCACCTTGCGAATCTGGAGCGGCCCGTCGCGACGGCCTTCCAGATAGACTCGGGGGTGTCCTACCAACTCTTGAAGGACCGCAGCCGGGTCGAGGCTTCTTCGCTGGGCGAACCCGGCCAGCTCGGAGCAGACCCGGCGGTCCTGGGACCCTAGTGAAGCCGAATGCTCGCGCAACAGCCGTTCCACCGTAATCCGCGAGCCGGCCGACCAGCCGCCCTTCTTGGTCTTTCGGTGCAGAAGGGGATGCACATCGACCGAAAAGCCCTGTCGCCGAACCTCCCAGGAACAGAGCACCAGCTCTCTGTCCGCGCGGGTTTCCTCGGCCACCGCCAATTGGTCCAGCACCAACAGCGCTCTGGACCAGCCGGGCCGAAGCGCTTCGTCGGCCAGCTTCAAGAGCGCCTCTTCATGATACGGATCCGAGAACCATGCCAGGGTGGCATTCACCGCCGCCGAGGCGTGGCTACAGCCGTCGTTTCGCTCGCAGTTGCACGAGATCTGAAGACGGCCGTTCTCCCAAGACAGCGTCACCGAGTAGTCGGAATCGATCCCGTCGAGCTCCCAGCGGCCTTGGGCCACGGAGCCCCGAAAGCCGGGCAGGTGGAGATCGCTCTCCCCCTGCAGGACGTGCCCAGGGCTCCGAACGGAAGAGCGGGCTTTGAGGAACGCCTCCCACAACGGCCGCAGCTTGGGCTGTTTGGGAGGCTTTGGCGGGGCTGGGGTTGGGACGGGGACAGTGGATAGCGCCGCGGACGAAGTGCGCGCGGAGATAACCTCCAGTCCCAGCGCGATGGCGTGCTTGCAGAACAGTCCTTGGTCGCCCAGAGGGCAACTGCACTCGAATCCCAGCTCCCCGAAGTGCGGGTCGACGTAGAGGCGCGCCTGATAGGGACGGCTTCCGCGCACCAGCACTTCAGCCTCGTCGCCCGAGCGACGCCAATTCTTCACCCGACCTTGGCGATGGTACGCCTCACCGCGATCGAACCAGTCGCCGGAGAGCAGCTCGAGCTCCTCGAGATTGAGCACCGAATCGAGGTTCGGGGAATGGGCGATGGCTTTCGAGGCTTGGGTGAGTGACGACGACATGGAGAGGCTCCTTACAAGAAGGGGCTGACGTCGAGCCAGTCGGCCAAAGCGCGGTATCCGCGGTGCACCACGGGCGTGACAGGTCCGTTCGAGGCGGCACTCCTTTTCTTTGTCGGGCGCGCTTAGGTTCGCCCCTCATGAGCGATACTGCGCGGCCGGCCACGTTCTCCCAGCGACTCGAACGGGTGGGGCAGATCTGTTCAAGCCTGATCTGGATCGCCGCGGCGGCCTTCTTGTTGGGTTACCTCGGCATCCAGCTCTCCCTGATTCTGCTTCCCGTTTTCGCCGCGCTGGTTTTGGCCAGCCTGCTTTCGCCCGCCACCGAGTGGCTCAAGCGCCATCGAGTGCCCGGGCTGCTGGCCTCGCTGCTGGTGATGCTCCTGACGGTGGGGCTTCTGGTGGGAATCTTCGCCTGGGTGGTCCCTCGCGCCGTGACCGAGGTTTCGGCGCAGTCGGAGCAGTTGGCAGAACGGGCACGCGCCGGCCTGCAGTGGATCAACGACCTTTTGCCGGGGCAGCAACCGACGCTCCACCAGTTGAGCGGTCGGATCGTACAGTGGGTCCGGACACATTCGCAGGCACTGGCTTCCGGTGCTGCGGCTGGAGCCGCGACCTTGGCATCAGTCATCGGTGGGCTGCTGCTGGCAATGGTCCTCTGCTTTTTCTTCCTGCGCGATGGCGCCCGGCTGGTCGAGTCGATGCTCCCTCTGGTCGCTCCCAGGAAGCTAGATCAGTTGGAGCGCTCTCTCGATGGCGCCTGGAGGGCATTTAGCGGCTGGTCTCGAGGAACGGTCCTGGTCGCGCTGATCAACGCCACGGCAATCGCGGTGGGCCTTCTTCTCCTGGGTGTCCCGTTGGTGGTGCCTCTGGCCCTGTTGATGTTCCTCGCCGCCTTCGTGCCCTTCTTCGGCGCGACCGTCGCGGGAGGGGTAGCGGTTCTGGTGGCCTCGGCCTCAGGCGGTGTCACCGACGGGTTGGGGACCCTTGCGGTGGTGCTGGGGGTTCAGCAGTTGGAGGGCAATGTCTTGCAACCGATGGTGATGAGCCGGGTGTTGCCGCTCCACCCGGTGGTGGTGCTGCTGGGTGTCGCCACCGGAGGCGTGGTCGCGGGTGTAGGCGGGGCGCTGGTCGCGGTGCCGCTGCTCGGAGCCCTTGCCGCCGGATTCAAAGCCGCCCGGTCGAATGGTCGT
>JBGTHI010000386.1:0-3006 GCA_041746295.1 Myxococcaceae bacterium | reverse complement strand
TGGTTTGGTCTGCTCGACGCCTTCGAGGAGATCCAGCCTGAACCAGTTCCGAACTTCCAGGACATTATGGTGGCAGTGCACGTGGGGGCTCCGACACAAGATTCCCTCGAATGGGTCCACTCTCGGCCAATGGCTGACCTCATTAGGTGGCGGTTCGACGGCACCGAGACTATCGACTTGCGGCCTGAAGAGACAATCCTTCCTGCTGGGCGGGACGCGACCATCTGGGTTTTCGACAGATTGACGCATACTTCTCTCGACTCATGGCGGCGATCGTCCCTGGACTGGGAATTGCTTTGGAGCAGCGAAGGGCGAGCCTTGGCAGATCGCGTCGGCATCTCCGAGCACCTGCTTTCGAGCCGGCCCTCTTCCACCCGGATGGTCATAGAGGCTCTTGAACGATGCTTGTTCGAGGGTGCCGGCAACGATCCTCTCGTGGCCGGTCTCAACGCGCTCGACCTGCGCGGTCGAATTATTCGCTTGCTACAGAACGGTCATCAGAGGCGAGCGCGCACGCTGGCGCTCCGAGCGCATGAAATGGAGCCGGCCAGCATCGAGTTGCTGATCACGCTGGCCTTCTGCACCATCCCCTTCAACCCGCGAGACGCTCGATCGATGCTCAACCGGCTGGAGTTTCGAGGGGGGGTGGAGCTTGTAGTTAAGTTGGCTAATCTCGCGACAATCGAAGTGATCCTGGGGGACAAGGAGATGGCAGCTCGACACCTGACGGACCTTCTTCGCTGCTGCGGGAAGGACGACGCGTATCTTTGGGAGTTCGCCACCGATGATCGAACCCTGTTGATGACCCAGTGCAACGTTAAGCAGTGGGCCCTACGGATGCTGCCCCGAACCGCCTAGACTGGAACCGTTCGCTTGGCTCATGCTCACTTTTCGCCGAAGATCTCACGAAGGCGCTTCATGGGGGCCATCAGTTGGAGGCTTTCCAGCGGGGACTCTAAAAAGTCACCATGAGCAAGGTAGAAGGCTTTCGCAGCCTCGTCACGAGCGTGCACCAAAACAGCGGCAGCACCAACAGACTCACTGATGAGCAGCGAGCGTCGTAATGCATCGGCAAGAAGTCCGACGCCGATGCCACGACCCTGATAGTCTTGATGCACTGCCAAGCGCGCCAAAAGGATGCAGGGGATTTGCGATGGTCGGCCCTTCTGCATCCGCCCCGGCGCATTGGCTCGTTCGACAGCGGCGGTGGATATGGCGTAGTAGCCGACAACCTTGCCATCAGCCGGCAGAGTTGTCACATAGGTGGTCGCATTATTTGCCCGCAAGTTCGTATAGGCGAACCGAACCAACCAGTCATCTAATTCTTGCGCTCCACTCGAGAATCCGTCAAGAGGGTCATCTCGCTGCAACTTCCTTGGAGGAAGGAGGGTCTCAGCTTCGGTCACGCGTCTGGGGCCTCAGCAAAGGGACTCTCGCGCGCAGCTAGCGCATCGAACTTACTGGTAGTTGGCAGCGGCAGGTCAAGCAAGCGATTGAACTCGTCCCATTGCTCTGGCGATGCAAGGAACCAGCGTCGGTCCGCAAGTACTCGCTCAGCGCGTTCTACAGCGCTGTCTACAATAAAGTCCGTGAGTGTTCGGTCTGTTACGGCCGCAGCGCGACGCAGCATCTGGTCCTGCCGGCTGGTCATGCGGATGTCTGCTCGCTGATCCTTGGCGGTACGGCTCGACTGGGCGGTGTCGTGGGTAGGCATGGTGGGTGCTCCCTCTCGTGTACGGTCAATGTACGTACGCGTGCCTAGCTAGTCAAGCGGTATGCCTCGTGCAGGCACCCGTTTGGGGCAACGAGCCCGGGACGGCAACCACGTGGGAGGCCGTCGTGTGGCGGCGACGCCAGGCGGCTAACGCCAAGCCGGACGGTCGGGCATGTCAGTGGAGACGTCGGCGAGCGACGCATCAAGGGCGACCGCTTCGTGGGAGCGAGCGAAGGAGGGCTGGACCGACAAGCTGGGGAGCTGAGACAGCCGTCCGGCAGGACTGACATCTCGCACCGCCACTGCCGAGAGGGTTGGCGGGCGACACGCCGCATGTCACCGGGTCATAAGTCCGGTTTGGGCACTTGAACGACAGCGCGAGTGCGCTTGCCTCGCAACGCTCCGGCTCGGGTTGGAGTGACACCCAGCGTCTGGACGTCCTCCTCCAGCTCGCGGATTCGACCGATGACAGCCCTGACCATGGTGAGGCTGTCGGGCGAGAGCCTTGCCACGGCCAGGGCTACGTCCCGGACCGTGGGGTCCATCATGGCGACGCTGAGTGCTCGGTCTGCTTCGACCCGTTCAACAGTCGAGGCATCGAAGAAGTAGGCCGGTTCGACCCCGAAGTACCAGGCTAGGGCCTCGAGATGCTTTAGCGTCGGGTTGTCTTTGAGGCCGGTTCGCAGCTGCCAGATATACGACGGCGAGACGGTCGGACCGCCGCGGTTCGCGATCGCGGTGGCGACCTCCCGGTAAGTGGGTTCCTTCGCCTTGCTGTTGCCATAAGCCCTGAACAGATGGTCGAGCCGTTGAGCGAGCGTCGGGGGTACACCGTCGTCCACGCTGGTCCTGGCCTCCTCAGTGCTCTCCGCCCTGCAGCACGACCGGACCCGCTAAGCAGGCCGATCGGGTGCTGACGTCAGGCTAGTGGCGTTCACGCATCGTCCCGTCGGGCACCCGTTTCGGTCTGATCGTGGCGCGGCCACCTGCGCCACGGATCAGAGGGCAACGCCCATCTCCGAGAGGGCCATGTTCGGGTCCACGGTCTCGCCCCCGCGCTCCACCTCGAAGTGGAGGTGGCATCCCGTGCTGTCGCCGTTGCTACCAACGAGACCGATGACCGTGCCTTCGGTGACAGGGGCACCTACGTCGGCGAGCACCCCGTCGTTCCACATGTGCGCGTACCGGGTCAGCACTCCCCCGCCGTGATCGATGACGATGAGGGTGCCGTAGCTCGCGGCGGGCCCGGCGCGAACAACCACACCAGGGCCGGCGGCGTAGATCGGGGCGTC
>JBGTHI010000385.1:0-10218 GCA_041746295.1 Myxococcaceae bacterium | reverse complement strand
GCCAGCTCAGCCAGCTCGGATGCGGCGGTCACTCCGGCGGTCGCCTCCGCCGTCACCGCCGCCGGCGGCGGGAGGGTGCGGGCACCAGCGCAACCCAACAGCGCCGCCAACAACAGCCAGCTCCACGAAAAGGAGAAAATCTTCATGGTTTGCCTAGCCCGGATATTTCACAACGTAAGTACTGCGGCGACAGTCTGTCGGCCTGCGGACGGCGTGCTCGCTCTTTCCTCGTGCGGCGTGCATCAGCACGCCTCCTCGGTCATCTCTGCGCTTGCCGCCCTCGCCTTCGACATCCTGCACCTCGTTTCGCTCACGTTGTGAAAGATCCGGGCTAGAAGAGCACCGAGAAGCCGGCATAGAAGCCGAGGTTGTTGAGCACCGCCGAGCTGGGAGTCTCCACCAGCGTTCGGGCGATCGCGATGTCGGTCTCCGCAAAGGGACCGGAGAAGCTCGACGCTTTACAGGAGCCGCTGTTCACCAGATTGGTCGGATCGTCCTGCAAGCCGTTCAGATCTTCCAGGGTGCAGCCATTCACCTTGTCCACCCGGGCGGTGTAGATCACGTCGCGCACCTCCAACCGGATCGCGTACCGACGGGCGATCTCCAGCTTCAATCCACCGCCCAGCGACCCGATGAACTTGTTGCCGATCGATCCATAGGTGGCCCCCCCGGTGGCGGGATCCTCGGACTTGAGTTGATGGCGGGTATGCCCGAGCCCCGCGCCGCCGCTGAGCACCAGGGAGAACCGACCCAGGGTTCCGTTGTGGAAGGTGAACTTTCCGTAGATCGGAGTGGCTTCCACGCCCGCGTGAATGCCCCAGTTGAGGAGCAGCGAGTTGGCCGGATCGGCGGAAGCACCGAGCTTGGTCTCGAGCTCGCGATTGAAGCCCGACGGCGCCGAGTGCCAGTTGAAGATCGGCGTGATTTGAAGACCGAATCGCTCTTGCAGATGGTAGACGTAGCTCAGCGCGCTCCCGGTGTGCCGGGTAAACTTCCCGTTCACCTGCACGGCCACCGGATAGAGTGCGAGCTCGTGCCGCCGCGCCTCGGAGAGCTCCTTTTTTTCGACCGCGTGCACCGCGACGTTGGGCTGGCTGTGATCCTCGAGCGGCGCGCCGCCCGGCTCCGATTGAGCCAAAGCCGCGGTGGCCATGAGGGTCCAGAAAACGATCAGCGCTGGCATGAGGCGTCGCATTCCCGTCCTCTAGAAGTGAAGCGTGTAGCCAAGATCGATCTGCCCCAGGTGGGTCCAACCCGGCGATGAAGAAGGCGTGCCGGGCGAACCGCCCGCTTTGGCCCGCTCGCGATCTACACCGACCAGATAGGCATCGCGGAAGCTATAGTCCCGCAGCTCGATTCGAATCGCCCCACCCCGGTGGGTGAAGAGCTTAAGGCCTACCGCCACCGAGGCCATCGGCGCGGTCCGGTTTTGACCGAGGAACGCGTCACAACCATTGGTGCCGGGCGTGGTGCAGATTAGGATCGATTCGCGGTGCATTCTCGCCGCGCCACCACCGGCCCAGACGTAGGCCTTGAAGTGGATCGGCAGCTCACCCAGGAGAGAGAACTTTCCGTAGATCGGCGCCCATCGCACCCCGATCGAACCGTTGAGCTTCATCTCCCACAGGTCGCTGAAGTCTTCCGAGCGGACCGCCGGATCGCGATAGACCTGTTCGGCCAGTGCACCCGCCAGGCCGGTATGTCCAGAGAGGGCATAGCCGGCGCGGATGTCCAACGCCCAGGTCTCGGTGAAGTTGAATCCAATCGACGCCTGGAGTTGGGTCGTGCGGACCAGGTGGGTCAGGAGGCCGACACCGATGCTGGCGCCCAGCTCGAACTTGTCGTTGAGCGCGTAGAGCCGATTGCGAACGATCGCCCGGTCCAGCGCCCCTTGCTGGGCACCCGCCGGCAAAGCGAACAAGAGCGCTGCCCAAACGGCCACCCCAAGGGGGACCCCTCTGACGAGCGTCCGAATGAAATGAAGGCGGCCGAATCCCACGGCGTCCGCCTTTCGCTAACGCGCCTGGTGAGACTCGCGGAGGGCCATCTTGACCGACGGATGGATCAGCAGCGTCCCATCGTCGTGACCCGGGACTGCCCCCTTGACCAGCAGCAGGCCTTTCTCCTCGTCCACGTCGACGACCTGGAGATTCTGCACCGTGACCTGGTCCACACCGTAGTGTCCCGGCATCTTCTTGTTCGGGTAGGTCCGACCCGGCGTCTTTCGCTGACCGATCGCACCCGCGTGCCGCTGGTACTCGTGAGTACCGTGCGTCTTGGTCTGCGAGCCCTTGAAGCTCCACCGCTTCATGACGCCGGTGAAGCCGCGGCCCTTGGTGACGCCGGTCACATCGACCAGCTGGCCCTTGGAGAACAGCGAGACCTTCACCGCGTCCCCGACGCTTACCTTGGCCGCTTCCTCGCTGGAAACCCGGAACTCCTTGAGGTGGCGACGAACGGGCGCGCCGGCCTTCTTGAACGAACCGAGCTCCGGGCGGGTCAGCCGCTTCTCCTTGATGTCGCCGGAACCCAGGGTGATCGCCGAGTACTTGTCCTTCTCGGGGGTTCGCTTTCCAACCACAACGCAGTCGGACGCCTCGATCACGGTCACCGGGATGAGGTTCCCGTCCTCCGTGAATACCTGCGTCATTCCGAGCTTCTTGCCAATCAGTCCCTGCGCCATTGAGATACGTCCTTGCGTGCTGAGCAGGACAAGTCCGCTGTCCTGGAAAGGGCGCGCACACTAGACACCCAAAGCCACAAAATCAAGCACGCTTCGAGCCCGATCGCTTCCGGCCGCTGCTCACGACGGCGAGCAACAGGCTCACCAGGGAGAACATCAAGAGCAGATGGACCCAGATCCCCAGCTCGGCGCCGCTGTAGAGCCCAAGCGCCCAGAGCACGAAGAGGATGATCCCGATCGTTAGAAGCATGGCCGCCCGACCTCCGGTCGCCACCCTAAAGGGGGCCGGCTCCGCAGCCAAGCCGGAAGTGTCCATTTTTACTAAGTTGCGACAACCACTGTGGCATGAAGGATGCTTACCTACATCCTGACTGGCGACCAAGGGGCGGCGATGGGCGGTTGGGCTAGGGTGTTGGCAGTTTGCATTGTGGGGGCGACCGCAACAGGTATGGGGCACCGTCCCCCACGGTTCCAATCCGACCTCATGGGTGATCAGGGTGTGGTTCAACTTGAAGCCCTGGAGGCTCCCGAGCTGCGAACGCTCGTACTGAATCGCCAAGCCGAGCTCGATCGCGTTCGCGCCGCGCTTGCGCACTCGCAGAATGAGCTGCAGTGGTACGCGGAGGCGGAACGGCTTGGCATCGCTCACGCGCTCGAGGGAAGCGGCCTTCCGTTCCGACAACAGCGCCGGGTGGCGGCGTCGATCGTTCGCGAGGCCCACTTGAGCGACCTGGACCCGCGGCTGGTCCTTGCCGTGATCGCAGTTGAGAGCCGCTTCGATCCCTATGCGGTCTCCCCGGTGGGCGCGCGGGGGCTGATGCAGGTGATGCCAATCACCGGCGCCTGGCTCCTAGAAGCGCGGGGAGCGAAGCTCCCGCGATCCACTCAGCTCTACGATCCAGAGCTGAACATCGAGCTGGGCACCGCCTATTTGAGCGCGTTGATCACCCGGTTTGGAGGCCTGGAAGAGGCGCTGGTCGCCTACAACGCGGGGCCGACCACGGCACGGCAGCTCTTGGCCAACCCGCTCACGCGGAAGAAGGCGCTGGGGGGATATCCGCGCCGGGTCATCCAGGAAATGGAGAAGGTGAGCGCGCCTCCGCCGGGCGCTCAGCTCGCCTCGGGAAACTAGAAGGTTGGGCTGGTGTGGCGCCCTTCGCCAGGACCGCCCGTTCGTGGTCGAGAAGCCAGCGCTTGGTGGTCATGCCTCCCGCATAGCCGGTGAGCTCTCCATTGCTCCCAATGACACGATGACACGGAACGAAGATCGAGATCGGATTCCGTCCGTTCGCGCTGCCCACTGCGCGGATCGCCTGAGGGCGACCCACCATCGAGGCCAGTTGGCCATAGGAACAGCTTTGCCCAAACGAAATGGTGCGCAGCGCATCCCAGACCGCGCGTTGAAACTCGGTGCCACCCTGAGCAACCGGTGTGGAAAACTCCCGTCTCATCCCCCGAAAATACTCTTCGAGCTCTCGGGCCGCATGATCGAGCAGCGGGTGGGCAGTGACGGCTCGGGCATCGAAGGTGGGGGGATGACGGTGTGAAGAGAAGAGCAGCGCGACCAATGACGAGTCGGACGCGATCAGACGGAGCATGCCCACCGGTGAGGTCACCGATTTTTCGACGAGTGAAGCCATGTTCAACCTCCTTGTGACAGTGAATTCCAAAGGTGCATCACCCCGTAGGCTCGCCAGGGTTGCCAGTGCGCCGCCCGCTTCTCCGCCGCTGGAGCGGTCTTGACGCTCAGGGCTTTGCAGAGCGCCAGATCGCTGCCCGGAAAGGCGTTTGGCCAACGCGACACCCTCATCGCGAGGTAGTGCGCGGTCCACGGACCGACTCCGGGAAGCGCCTGCAGCTCGGAGATCAGCTGCTCGGGCTCGGCTCCAAGTGAGAGGTCGACACGCCGTTGGGCCACTGCCCGCGCCAGCTCCACAAGGGTTCGCGCCCGCGCTAAAGGGAGCCCCACCGCCTGAACTTCGCTCACCGAGGCGTTGGCGAGGACGTCAACGGTGGGAAACAGCGACGAAGCTCCAAAACGGGAGACGAGGCGACCGCATAAGGTGCTGGCGCCCCGGACCGAAATTTGTTGCCCCAAAACCGCCCGGACCGCCATCTCGAATCCATCGAAGGCGCCCGGGACGCGCAGTCCCGGATGAGCTGAAACGAGCGGCCGCAACCGCGAATCCCTCCGCAGATGCTTGGCGATCAGGTCGGGCCGGGCGTCGAGGTCGAAGAGCGCCCGAAGCCGTGCCACGATCTCCGTCAGCTTGGGCGCTAACGACAACGACACGCGGGCTTCTAGAGCGAAGGGCTTGGTGCCCAACCCCACCGCCAGCCATCCCACCGAGTCCCCCAGCGTGACCGTTCGTCGATAGTCGCTGGAGGTCACGGTCTCAACGCCGGGGATCGCCCGGCCCGCCAGGAAGCGGAGCAGCGCTTGCCAATCGAAGGGAGGTCTGAAGTCGAGCCGAAGGGTGATCAGCTCCGAGCTCTCTCCAGAGCCATGTCCCTTACGCAGCGCCGAAGGAGGCCGGCCAAACCGTTTGAGCACCAGCGCATTGAAGCGTCGGACACTGGAAAAACCGGCTGCAAAGGCGATCTCCGTGGGCGACAGGGCGGTGTCCTGGAGCAGCTGCTTCGCCAGCGCGAGGCGACGCGTCTGGGCAAGCTCCACAGGGGTGATCCCCAGCTCTGTCTCCATCGCGCGGCAGAGATGTCGAGAGGTGACGTTCATGGATTGAGCCAGCTCCTCGACGCCGTACTCGTTCAGGTAGCCGGCTTCGATTCGAGCCACGGCCGCTCGCACCAGACGCGGGACGGAGCGCACGGGAGAGAGCCCGGGTGCCAGCTCGGGGCGACAGCGAAAACAGGCTCGGAAGCCGGCCCGCTCCGCCTCCGCCGCGCGCTCGAAGAACTCGCAGCGCGCAGCGCCTGGCGTCCGAGCGGGACAGATGGGTCGGCAGTAGATCCCGGTCGTCTTGACGCCCACGAAGAAGACGCCGTCGAAACGAACGTCACGGGCGGCGAGGGCACGGTAGGAGGCCTGGGCGTCGAGCTGCATGCCGGACTGAATAACGGTCCTAACCTTCGGCGTCTGGCCATTTTCGGACGTGGCAGCAACTTAGGATTGGATAAGGCTCCTTCAGGCAGATGACGCGGCGAACTGCAGCTCCAGCTCCTCGAGAAGGTTACCGAACTCTTGCCTCGCGCGGTCGGCCGTCGCCTGGGGATCGTCCAGCAGCGCGCCCAGGACCTCCTCGCCCGCGTGGAACTGTATACGCGGCCGGATGTTGCCTTGACCATCCGTATAGTCGGTGGACAATGTCTTAAAGTTTCTGTCAGGTCCACGGACTGGCTCACCGCCGAGCATAGCCAGGTTCTTCACACTGGCCCGATTACCGGGATCCACGGTGGCATGGAGGCCCTTCAATCCAAATTTCCTACGTAGAAATCTAAACAATGCGATACTGCCGTTCGTCGCCAATTCCAGTTTGTTCATTTCGGGGGCGATTAAATAACCAAGCCCCACCTCGCCCTCCCGGAAAGAGGCGTGATCTGAAGCATACTGCGCGGAGCCGAGCGCTTCGTTCTTTGGCAACACCTCGATAACGCCCACCGGCATACGATTATATGGATCGCTCGGATCGCGGATCGCCGCCAGTATCCTCTTACGGCTCTCCTGCGATCTTTCAAGTATCGCCTCGTTCAAGTAGTCCATTGCGGTAATGAAGGGGGGTACTTGATCACCGGGGTTCAGCACCACTGTCGCTTCTTTATCGTAATCATACGTCGAATCTTCTCCACGCAGCTCTATCGACACACCGTATTCTTCTAGGACGAACTCTTCCAACGTCAGTTCCCTATATCCATCGAGTGTCCCATGTTCGCGAGCATGCTGCGATCTTCTAAACCGATTCTCGATGTTCTTCTCCTTGACGAGTGTGTGGAGAACCACCGTTCCTAGAGCCACTCTTTTGGGTTGATCACCGGTATGTTTCTTTAAGTTCAAGACCGCGAAAGCAAAAGATGGCAACCCTTCCTCTTCATAGGACTTTCCGCGCGGGCCCTCGGATTTGGCCATACGCAGAAAGAACGGAAAGTCGCTTTCCTTGATCTCCGTCAACCAGAGAGTAGCCCCGGTCTTGGACTTAAAGGAAATGGGAGGGATACGCTCGATGTATTCGAAGGGGTCGGGATCTACACCCGGCGTCGAGATGCGGTGCGATACATGCGGTTGCTCACCGTCTCCGACAACCGCAGGGAAGCGCTCCTCCAACTCCTTCAAGAGCATTGTCTCGACCAGCTTCGCCAATGCGACGGACTTCGCCTTATCTTCCGGTCCACATATCAGATAAGAGTATACGGCGGCGCTAAAGGCCTCCGACCCCGAGTTGCCGTATATCACGGGGAAGAAATCATTAAAAGGTCCCCAAACATCCGCGCATCTTTGTATTTCAGGCGAGTTCAGCACTGCATCGATGGCTTCCCCAACCTGTTGATTTAGAGCCTGTCGCTCTAAGCCGGCACCCTCCCCCAATCCCCCAGCCGTTGGGCCGATGAGATGATTTTCAATCGTCAATCTCAGGGCGCGGGCGCCACCCAGGCCGTAGTCTATGAGGCGCGGATTCAGCGACACCCGGGACGCTCCAAATGTATGCTCGAAGCGGTTCGGATAGGCCGAGTTATCAGCTGCGAAGCGATTTATCAGGTCAGAATCAAAGACACCGAAGTTGTCTATAGGGGAAGAGCCCTCTGTCAAAAGGGGAGAAGATCGACGTGAAGCTGGACCTTCGGTGTCCACCTGCCTGCCGCGGGCGTCGGTCACCGGCAAGCCGTCGGGAGGAAGCTCCTCCCTCCTCGACACGGCTGCAGACGCATTGCCCTGCCCGCACCGCGCTCGAGAGGATCGACCTCTCCTCCCAAGAGGATTAAGCCAACTAGAATTAAGAAACTTCATCAACCGGCCTTCTTCTAAAAGCGCTAAGCATCGAGCGTAGAGGCTCTAGAGGATTATTACCCTGGGTCAAGGGAAGTTGTGTCAGGCCGCGACGCAGCCAGCACCGATCTTTGCTGCCGAGCTTGGCATCAAACGAAATTTAAATTATCAGTTTTTGATAATATCTGTACGATAAATGAGGAGGCTGGTGTGATTCCACCTATCCAGACCCGCGGAACTGCCTCCGGCTGGCCAGCAGCACCGCGGAGTGGCTACCAACTCGGATCGGGCAGCGTTCTTTCCATTAGTCGGAGCGAAGGACGATGCCACGGCGGCCGCAGAAGTCGAGCCAGGAGCGAAAGGACCGGAAGTGGCGGATCTGCGAATGCGGCTCGCCTCTCTCGGGTTCGAGACAAACGATCCTCATGAGGAATTTGGCCCCGATACCCAACGGGCGGTTCGTGCGTTCCAGCAATCTTTGAATGGAACGCCTCTCAACGAAAGTCAGCCCTTCCGGGTGGACGGGAGGGTGGGTGACCAGACCTGGGGTGCGCTGTTTGGCCTTGTGGGTTCCCGCGGTCTGTCGAGCGACCGGAGCTTGGTGGACCACAACACTGATGCATGGACGCCCTCCGCCGAGCCGATCAAAGGACTGCGCCCGTCCGACGCTCAGATTCACGAAAATGTCCTCGTGGGATTGGCGAACATGTCTGCGTCGAGCAGAAACTGTCGGAAGTGCAGCGGACCAATCAGCACATCTACCGCGCCTATCTGCTCAAAGAGAGCCTCGCCCAAGGATTCGAGTACCGACAGCAAGCACGCGCGTCCCGCCACATCGATGGCTGGATCAGCTGGGCGACCAGATCGAAGCTGAAGCCCTTCGTGAAGCTGGCCAGCACAATCAAGAAGTTCAAAGAGGGGATCTTGGCCTACGTGAAGACGCGCCTGAGCAACGGCCTGACCGAGGGTTTGAACAACAAAACACGGCTCATCACGCGCCGGGCCTATGGCTTCCACAGCGCTCATGCTCTCGCCGCGATGATCCATCTGTGTTGCGGTGGAATCACGCTCTACCCGCCCCTTCCGGAACCCACATCAACTGCATGAGGTCCAGTAAAGTGGCAGCTACTTCCGGGGGGCGGTACTTAAGTCTAAGCTCCCACGTCACTCCATGACCCTCGCCGCCCGCACTCTTCCCCTCCTGGACAGCTCCGCTGCTGCCGACGCGATGGGCCGCCTGCGCGACAACCTGAACCTTGCGGTCGGTGGCAAGGCAGTTCAGATCTCGCTCGCGGTGACCTGCGCCGTGGCGCAAGGCCATCTCCTGATTGAAGATGTCCCCGGCGTGGGCAAGACCAGCCTCGCGGAGGCTTTCGCGCGATCCGCCGGTCTAAGCTTCGCGCGGCTGCAGTTCACCGCCGACCTGCTGCCCGCCGAGGTGATCGGCGTACAGGTCTTCCACGCGGCGAGCGCCAGCTTCGAGTTCCGGCCCGGTCCCCTCTTCCGGCAGCTTGTCGTGGCTGACGAGCTGAACCGCGCGCCACCTCGCACCCAATCCGCGCTCCTCGAGGCGCTGGCACAAGGCCAGGTCAGCGTCGACGGCGTCACCCACCCGCTCCCTTCACCCTTCCTGGTGATCGCGACCCAGAACCCGCTGGATCTCGCGGGCACCTACCCCCTCCCCGACTCGCAGCTCGATCGCTTCTTGATGCGGCTCTCACTGGGTTACCCTTCGGCCGAGATCGAGGCGGAGATCCTGCGAACCCGGGGAAGCAGCGATCCCGTTCGTGCTCTCCCCGCGGTGATTCGGCCGGAGGAGCTGGCCGCGATCCAGAAGTTGGCCGCCGGGGCCATGGTCGATCGTAGCGTGGCCGACTATGCGGTCAAGCTGCTGCAGGAGACGCGGCGCCATCCGAAGATCGACCGCGGCGGTTCCACGCGCGCAGCCCTGGCCTTGATGGCCGCCGCCAGGGCGAACGCCCTCTGGGAAGCGCGCGATTTCGTGACCCCTCAGGACGTGAAGGCGATGTGGTCTCCGGTGATGGCCCATCGGCTCATGCTGAAGAGCGCCACGGCTGGCGCCTTCGCGCGTGACGAGGCCTCGCAGCTGCTACACGACATAGCCCGGGGCATTGCCGTTCCCCGCTGATCCGATCGGCCGAGTGAAGCTGCGTCCTTCCAGATCCCTCAAGGTGACCCGCTCCGGGAAGATCTATCTCGGTCTGGTCCTGGGCGTGGGGGTAGGTGCCCTCAACACCGGAAACAATCTCCTCTACCTGGTTTTGGGCTTGATGCTGAGCACGATCGTCGCGTCGGGCATCGTCTCAGAGCGCGTGCTTCGCGGGCTCGAGGTCCGTCGGATCGGCACCCACCAGGCCTTCGCGGGTGAGCCGTTCAGCTTTCGGTGGGCGCTCCGGCGCGAGCGTGGCGCCGCTTTCGCCCTCACCCTTCGTGAGCTGGGAACGCCGCTGGAGGGAGAGGGCCACATCGGGGCGGTCATGGCGGGAGAGGAGGTGCTGGCCGGCGGCTCGATGGTCGCGCCGCGCCGGGGACCGCTTCCGCTCCACCTCCTTGAGATCTCCACCCTCTTTCCCTT
>JBGTHI010000384.1:0-4107 GCA_041746295.1 Myxococcaceae bacterium | reverse complement strand
GCATGCTGGAGGCGCCGCCCAGGAAGAACCGCTTCGGCGCAATGGTCACTGAGTTGGGTTCCAGCGGCAGAATCGTCCCGCCGCGCAGCGAGAGCGCCAACACCACCGGCCGGAAAACAGGAATGTAGGCGGTGGCGTTCCCCGACAGCTTGAGCGTGAAGATCGAGGTCGGGACCAGCACGCCTAGATCGTCCTTCACCCTCGCGCCGAGATCCTTGGTCACCTCCGCCCCACCCTGCAGGAAGAAGCCGCGGTGCGGGTTGAGCGGCTCGTCGCGGAAGTCCAGCGTGGGGGTAAACCGCAGCGACTGGAGATTGAAGACTCCGTCGTCGAACCGCAGTCGCTGGATGTCGATGCTGTTCAGCTGGCTGCGGTAGACCTCCGCGCGGCGGACGGTGTTTACCCGGTCATGCTCGATCTCGTACTGCAACGAAAAGTTGAGCCAGCGCTTCGCCACCCAATCCAGGCCGGCGATCGACGCATAGCGCGTAAAAAGGAACGAGGGCCGCTGCACCCGCTCGCCGACCAGATCCAGCCGTCCGTTGAACTGCAGTGGAAGCAGCGCATAGATGCGCGGCCAGACCGCCGAGACGTTGGCCCGGCCGCCAAGGCCCGCCAGCCCCGACACGTCGGCCGGGTCGATCACCGAGTTCTTGCTCAGCACCAGCGCGCTCGCACCGACATAGTTCAGCTTGAGCCGGCCGGTGATATTGATCCCACGGCCGCCCACGTTCGGGTAGAGCGCGTCGGTGATCACCCGCGGCCCCTCCACCAGCGAGTAGCCGATGCCGAAGGTTCCGGAGAGCTGGGAGCGGTCTGAGAGCTCCACCACCACGTCCTTGTTCGGCTCCTCGGCCTCCGGCGTGAGCAGCCGGACCACCGCCGAGCGGTAGATCCCCAGCTGGAGCAGGTTCCGCTGGCTGTCGAAGAGCGTCTCCGGATCCAGCACCTGCCCCCTCCCGCACACTCAGGTTGGCGCGCACCAGCGCCTCCTGGCTGCGGCCGGAGCCCTGGATGATCACCTTGCCTACCCTGACCTGGGGACCGGACCGGATCGCGATCCGTACCCGAGCCTTCTCCCCGCCGGGGCTGGCGCCAATCCGCTCTGGGGACACCTGCACTCGGGCGAACAGGTAGCCGTGCCGCGCCAGCTCCCGAGCCACACCGGTACGGGTGCTCTCCACATCGGTGGAACGCAGCGGAGCCCCCGGCCGGAGCTTGGACAGCGCCTTGGCATCGAGCCCCGGAGGTATCCCTTCCAGCTGAACCTCGCCAATTTCGGTGCGAGGCCCCTCCTCGACCTCGAACTGGACCCGTGCAGTGCCGCGCGCCACATCCAGCTCCGCCGTCTCGAATCGGACCTCCGCGCTCAGAAAGCCTTCGTACCGATACCGGTCTCTCATCGCGTCGGCAGCGGCGCGGTAGAGTTCCTCCGAGAAGACGCGGATACTCCGGATGTTTTGGTGAGGCGTGGGAGGCGGTGTCGCGGAGCGGCCCTCCGTCTGCAGCGGATCGGCGTTGAGCCCGGGATCTCCTCGCACCGAAGGGGTCTCCCCGCCCCGCGCGATCTCCGCCTCCAGCGCCCGGTCGGTGAAGAAATGGTTGCCCTGGAAACGGATCGACTCCACCGCCACGCGGCGCCCTTCGTCCACCACGAACAGGATCTTCGCCGCCCGGCCATCCGGCCGCAACAGCTCGCGCGCGAAGACGCGCGCGCTGAAGTAGCCCTGCGCGCCGTAGAAGGCCTCCAGCCTTCGGGTCAGCCGTTGAAGCAGCCCCCGGTCGAGCAACTCTGAACCGTCGTAGTCGAGCACCCGTTTGAGCACCGCGTCCGGAAAGCTGTGGTTGTGGTGGAAAACCAGCTCATAGCGCGGTCCCGCTACCACCGGAATCCAGACCGAGGCTCCTCCCGCCGTTCCGACCTCGACCTCGACGTGGGCTTCATCGATCCGGACACGGAAGTAATGCTCGCGCCGAAACAGCTCTTGAAGCCGCTCCACCCCTCGGTCCAGCGCGTCGCGATCGAGCACCGAGCCGACATCCAGGCCCAGCTGACGAATCAGCCGCGGCGTCGGAAAGCCGGGCTCGCCGGAGAAGGTCAGCGCGGTGATCCGCGTGGGCAGCCCCTCCTCCACATGCAGCAGGATGCTCAACCCCCCCTCGCGGTCGGAGAGCTCCTCGTGCTCCACCCTCACCCGGCAGGCCTCGTAGCCGGCCCGTCGATAGAGCGCTCGAACGCGCTCCACCGCATTCTGGATCTTCTCAGGGAAGAAGGTCTCGCGGCGGGAGAGCTTGGCCGCCGCCAAGATCGCGGCCGTGGGGATCACCGCGTGCCCCTCCACCCGCACCTCGGAGATCGAGCGGACCGGCTCCAGCTCGAACACCACCAGAACACCTTCCCCTTCTGGGCGCGCTCGCACCACGACGTCGGCGTACCGTCCCGAGGCGTAGAGCCGCTCCACCGATCGGCTCAGCTGCCGGATCGAGAGCCGCTGTCCCTTGCGGACCGCGATCTGCTCCACCGCAGAGGCCACGTCGGAGCCCGCCGGCAGCTGCACCTCCACCGCCACCACCGGCTTTCCTAAAGACGCGCCACCTGCGTCCGGAGCTTGCAGAGCCTGCGGAGCAGCCGGAGATCCGAGCTGCGCGGTCAGAAGCAGTGCGAAGAGCGGTCCCAGGAGGGTCACTGCGTCTCCCAGCGCAGCTTGAAGTCGAGGCCCAGGTTGCCGAACGGCGAGTCGCTGTGCTCGTTGTCCCACTGAGCCTGCGCGGAGAGGCGGGAATCGAACTGATATTCGGCGTGGGCGCGGGTTCCGCGGCCGGAGATCGAGACCGGCTGGGACATGCCGAGCTTCAGCTGCTCAGTCAGCACCCGCGATTCCAACTGAGCGGTAGGCTCAACCGTTCCCGTCACGTCGTTGTAGGCCGACGAGATGTGGAACGAGACGCTCTTGAGCAGCGCGTTCTTCGGGACGAACCGCTGCATCTGCCGGTCCAGACCGGAAGCGTTGAGGAAGGCCTCCGTGGCGATCGCCGCGCCGGTGCCGGCGGTGTTGCTCCGGTCCCGGCTGGTTACGCCCACGGTCAGCAAGGAGAGGATGTCGGCCTCGGAGAGCTGCGGATCGGAGCTGAGGAGGATGCTCGGATCGCGCGTGCGACCAAAAGCGTGAAGCCGGACCTGGTATTCACGGACCTGGGTCTCGGCCTGAACGTCGAACAGGGCATCGATCCGGTTGCGATCCCGGAACTCCAACGCGCCTTGCGTGACACGGAACTGATTTCCGCGGAAGTAGGCCTGGCTCCCCGGCAGGGCTTCCACCCGACCCAGAAGCCCGGGGTGCAGGTTGGTGCCGGTCAGGTTGAGATCGCCGTTCAACCGCGCGTTGGCCAGGTTGTTGTCGACCCGCACCTCGCCTCGAATATGAAGCTTGATGTCGAAAGAGAGCCACTCCAACGGGGCCTCGCCTCCCCCGCTCGGCCCACCGCGCCTCGCCACCGCTACCAGATCGTCCAGCGCGAAAGGCCGCTCGTAGCGAAGTTTCAGGATATCAAGATCGCCGGAGAGGACCATCGCCCGCGGCTTTCCCTGAAGCAGGAGATCTCCGGAGAGCCGGACCGGGAGGTCATCGGTCGGCCGTACGAAGACATCCTCCAGCCGGACCCCCAGCTCAATCCGCTTGGGCTTGAGCTGATCCAGCTCCAGATCCCCTCGCACCTGTACGCGCCCTTCGTTGAGCAGTCCGCTCAGCTCCTGCACCAACACCCGCGCCTCCGAGAACTCCACCTTGCCGCTGAGCGCCCGGATGCTGAAGGGGCGATCCCGGAGCGAGAAGCGGGCGTCGCGCACCTCAGCGCTTCCCACCATCAGCGGCGCACTGCGGGCTCCCCTCACCGCCACGCCCAGCTCCAGCCGGCCGGCCGTGTTCTCTATCCCCGGCACGAACGATTCCAAGAGCCGGGCGTCCATCGAGCCCTGCGCTTTCACATCCATCCGGGCCGGGCCCAGCCAGCCCTCCGCGTTCAGCTCGGTGTTCGGCCCACGGAGCGTGAACGGTTCCACCGAGAGCCGCTCGCCTTCGTAACGGACCGCCAGCGGAGAGACGTTGG
>JBGTHI010000383.1:0-1612 GCA_041746295.1 Myxococcaceae bacterium | reverse complement strand
GGATGGAAGTGGCGGCGCTTGCCCGACGCAGACCCCGGGATGGTCGGCACGCAGTTGAGATGCAGCCGCAGGCCGGGTTCGAAGTATCGGTCCACCAGCCGATGGATCTCGACCTCCTGCTCGCCGGTCAGCGGGCGATCGCTGAAGATGTCGAACGTGAACGCGTCGGGAGCCGTCTGGCGTATCTGGAGCTCCCGAAAAATCTCCCACGTCTCCAACAGGCTCCGCGTGACGTAGTAAAACGTGAACGCTGCGGTCTTCTTGCCGCTCGGAAGAATGATGGTGTCGCCGATGCGGCCCTCCAGCCGTTCGAGCACACGCCGCGCGCGCGAGCCTTGATCGGACGGAGTCCGGATCGCACCCGCATCGCCGATCTCGTAGCGAATGCACGGCCAGGCGCGATTGCGCAGGTCGGTCACGAGAAGGCGGCCGACCGTACCATCGGGAACGGCGGCGCCTTGGTCGTCCACGGCTTCGATGAAGAGGGTCTCGTCCGAGAGGATCCAATCCCCCGCGGGACTATCGAACGCCATGATGCCGACCTCCGAAGCGCCATACTCGTTCACCACCGGCACGGCGAAGGCCTCCGTGAGCAGGCTCCGGTCTTCCGGAGTGCAGACCTCTGACGTGACCACGCATAGTTTCAGCGTGGGACACACCGATTTCAGACTCAGTCCACGCCGCAGGAGATAGCGCGCGAACACCACCAGCGAACTCGTGAACCCGTAGGCATATTCGAACTTGGTACGCCTGAAGACTTCGACGAACTCGGTGAGGCGTTCGTCCGACAGGTCGAACACGACGAATCTCCGCCGATTCATGACGAAATCCTTGGAGGCCTCCTGCCATTTGGATTGCCCCTCAAGGGGCGTCCCGAAGAAGCGCGCCTGTTTCGAGCTCAGGGTCAGTCCGTGCGACTCGTAAAGCCGCTTGATGAGCGCCCAACAACACGCATGACAGTGGGGATCCTTCGCGAACATCAAGGGCGTGCCCGAGGAACCGGAGGTCGAGGCCCGGTACAGGCGGCTGCCCTTGAGAGCCGGGGTGATGATCGAATCCAATGCCACCTGGTAGTCGCGCTTGACCATGATTGGCAACCGGTCCCAGTGGTCCGGAAACGCCTGGCCCGTCTTGGCCCGGTAGAGCGGATTGTTCGTGAAGTGATACCGGGCGATCTCGTCACGACGGCCGCGACTCCAGCGCTCGAGATCCCCCCAGGCTAATGGCGCCAGGGCGGCGATCTCTCGAGAAGCGCCCGGCAGGTCGAACCCACGGGCGCGAAACACCAGCTCGAAGAATGACATGAGTTTCGCGGGGGAGATTCGTCTTGGCGGGTCTGCCCGGCCCGGTTACGGAACAGTCCTAGCCTAGCGTACGAGGCTCTCGGGTCGGAGCGGTGACAGAATGCCGCGCGGTTCCGCCCTACAATTCGCCTATGAGGAACGAACTCTTCGCCCTGACCGCCGCGCTCCTTGTGGCGAGTGCCCTCACGTCCGCCGCGCAGCAGCCGCGCCGGGAGCCCGACCCGCGGTCGATGGGCGGGGGCGATTGCCGCGACAATCCCTTGAACTGCAAGGACGCCCCGAATCCCTTGCCGCCGGTCGCGACGGTG
>JBGTHI010000382.1:0-1713 GCA_041746295.1 Myxococcaceae bacterium | reverse complement strand
CCCGCTACCTCAAGTGCTTCGTGGTTCGGGTTCTTTAGAGGTAGAGGGCATCCGGCGCTCGCTTCTAGCGTCGGCGCGCCAGCTGAAGCTGCGTCTCCAGAAACCGCTTCAGCGGGATCTCCGCCGCCGCGAGTTGTTGTGGAATGAAGGAGGCGCGGGTCAAGCCCGGCAGGGTGTTGATCTCCAGGAAGATCAGGCCTGCAGCGGAGGCGATCATGTCCGTGCGCGAGTAGCCAAAGCACCCCATCACCCGGTGGGCCGTGGACGCGGCCGCTTGAGCCGCCGCTGCGACTTCGGGCGAAACCTCCGCGGGCGTAATCTCGGTCGCCTGCCCTAGGTACTTGCCCGCGTAGTCGAACGTTCGGCCAGCCTCGAGCCTCACTTCGGTGCAGGGCAGCGCGCGGGCGACCCGCTCGGCATCCTCCGCGACGCCTACGGTCAGCTCGGTACCGCTCACCAACGCTTCGAGCAGGTAGCTCTCCGCCGGCGCAGAGGAGAGCACCTGCGCCACGCGGACCGAGTCGGCCGCGACGCGAACGAAGTGAACCCCGATGCTGGAGCCGCCCGCCACCGGTTTGGCCACCGCGCCATCGTGCTTCGCGCGAAAAGCCTCGATCTCGGACTCCAGCGCCGTGGAGGCCCCACCCTTCAGCACGACTGAAGGCACGGTGCGAAGTCCCGCCTCGCGCGCCATCCACTTGGCGATCTCCTTGTCGAACGTGTCGGCACAGGACTTGGAGCCCGAGCCGGTGAACGACCGGCCTCGGCTCTCCAGTGCTCGTTGAACGGTGCCGTCCTCGCCTTGCCCGCCATGAAAGCCGAGGAGGAACACCTTTCCATCCGCCCGAGGATCATCCAGCGCCGCTTCCAGGTTGGGCCAGGAAGGCTTCCCGGGGAGCTTCAGCTCCTGCGTAAAGGGCTCGCGGTGGGCCTCCAGAGCCCGGCGATCGCATGGAGTCACCGTGCCCTCGGCCGTTTGGAACCAGAGCCCGGCCTCCGGAAGCTGCTGGGCCAGGTTTTGAGCGGTGGCCACCGAGACCCACCGCTCGTCGGAGCTTCCGCCGAAGAGAATCACTACGTCGGTCATGGCGACAGATTGTGCCTCAAGCCGTCGCGCGAGTCGCGCTCGCAATCGGCCCACGCTAGATTCGGCCACCCATGCTACCCTCGCGCACCCGCAGGCCTAATCTTCTTTGGCTCGCGCCCGCGCTGGTGCTCGCCTGGGCCTGCGCCGCCCGCGTGCCTTCCTCCACCGGGGGCGAAAAGGGAAATACCGTCGCTCCCGAGCGCGCTTCCGGCCCGGTGAGCGATCCCGCCGAGGCGGTCCGCCGTCAGCTTCATACGCAGGACGAGCGGCTGTGGGCCTTCTGGACCGAGGGGAAACCGCTCAACCTCGAGCAAACCTATCAAGGCCAGGAGTCGCTCTACAGCGTTGCCACCGTCGCACGGGTGCGCGCTGCCCGCGATGCGGCCTTGGTTCGCGCTGGCGGCGGTGATTCGGAGGCGGCGCGAGAGCTCCGCGCGCAGACTCATCTGCTCTCGCACCTGGCCAGTGAAGTACTGGCCCGCGCGCTGCGCGGTCCCTCCCAAAGCCTGGCGGCCATGGAGGCGAGCCTCTCGTTTGGCGACGGTCAGCGGGAGCTGCCGTTGGGCGAGCTGGACCGGCAGCTGGGCCGGGAGAGGAACGCCGCCCGGCGGCATGCAATGTACCGC
>JBGTHI010000381.1:0-4503 GCA_041746295.1 Myxococcaceae bacterium | reverse complement strand
CGGGTAGAGAACGCCAGCTACTCGACTTCTGTTTCCGCGTGAGCCGACGGCCGTGCGACCTGCTTCGGGCTGGGGGCAGGCGGCGCGCGGTGCGCATTCTGGCGCTCCATCGCCGAAGGCCTGCGCGGGGAAGCCGCCCGGTTGAGGGGCGCCATCACCTGCGACTTCCAGCTCCGCTCGCTCAGCCCTTTTCCGGCATAACCGCTGTCCTGGGCGGCCTCGAGCCGATCCCGGAGGGTTTGGGCGCCATCTCGGACCGCTTCCTCCCCGCCACCCCGCTCGCGTGCGGCGGCGAGAAGCCCGGTCACAAAGGCGCTGACCGCCGCCTCCGATGTCAAAGGGTGAAAGCGCAACGAGAGAAGCGGCAGATCGGCGAGAATTGCCCTTCCGGTCTCCACTCCCGTGGAGCGGGCTTCCCGGAGCTCCCGAGGCACCTCGATCTCGAGCGTCCTCTCCGGTGAGGAAGGGTAGTGAGAACCCTGTTGAGCTCGACCAAACAGATTGAGGCGTCCGGTCATCAAGAGCACTCCTGGAAGTGTATACAGGAATGTAGCGCGCCCGGCCGACACCACAAGTTCGGCACCTTGAACCAGATACTGATAAAAGAAGACCCCGGTCGGTAAAACACCGATCGGGGTCTCAGAGTTCCGATTTGAGTCGATGACCTACATCGACGACGCGGTCGGCGACTTCATCATGTCGCCCCAGCCGCCGGCGACCATCGACTTCACCATCCACTTGCCGTCCTTGTTGATCAGGAGCTCGCTGCCCTTGGTGGGGATCTTCTCCTTGCCCACGTTCATCGAGCACTCGCTGCTCACCATCACCATGGTGTCGGTCAGATAGTCGTAGGTTCGCTTGGTGCTCTTGGCCTGCTTCTTCATCTCCTCGGGCGACATCTTGGGCATTGCCTTCATCGAGGCTTCCATCATCTTGACGTACTGCTCCTTGTTGTAATTGCCGGCGGTGACCATGCCCTTGGCGTCATCGGTCGCCATGAAGACGGGAAAGTCGACCATCGCCGCCTGCGCGGTCATGTCGCCCTTCATCATCGTCTCCTCGTACTGCTTGTAGAAGGCGTCGAGCGCCTTGTCGTCCTTCTTGGTGACCTTGCGCGGCACCCAGCCGGTGGCGGTCATGTCGCCGGCGGTGGTCATGGTCTTGTCCGCCTTCATGCTGCTCTTGCCCTTCATCATCTCCTGGCTGCGCATGTCCTCTGCGAGAGCAGCGGTGGCAAAGGTGCAAGCGGCGCAGATGGCAACGAATCGTTTCATGGTGGTTCCCCCTGGAAAGGTTGGTTGTGCGGCAGGGCAGGATCCTGGGAACGGGGGTCACAAAAGACAACGCGGACTTGCGAAGCGGCGTCTTTACCTCCGCGATAACGGAGGAGGTGGGAAGATGAGCGGCCGAACGTCCCCCTAGACGTTCATCACGAAACAGTCACTCGAGGCGTCCGTATCACCCTGGAATTCGGGGGAGCCCGTGCAGCCGTCGACGGCCTGGTCGATCGCTTCACACCCATGAACGCGGTGGAGCGAGGCGAGTCGCTGATGGAGCTCCTGCGGGCCGCCCAGTTTCCCTTGATCGTCGCCTGCGTGGATGCAGCTGCCGATTCAGGACTGCCCATCTGGCTGACACCCGATCAGATCGATAACGCGGGTCGGCTTTTCAGAAGGGACGCGGGTCGCAGGCCGTTCGGAGGCATCAATGATCTGCCGGACGATCACGTCGCCCACCAAAGCCCTAGCCCGGGCTAGGCTCTACAGCTCGCCGTCGGCAGTGCCCAGCACGCCATAGAGCTCCGGACGGCGGTCGCGGAAGAAGCCGAAGCCGGCGCGGATCTGGGCGATAGCGTCCAGGTCGAACTGGGCGGTGATCACCCCTTCGTCATCCCGAGACAGCTCGGCGACCTTGTCGCCGCGCTCGTCGGCGATGAACGACGAGCCGTAGAACCGTTGCCCCTCCTCGGTGCCGATCCGATTGGCGGCGATCACCGGCACTACGTTGCTCACCGCGTGGCCGATCATCGCTCTCTGCCAGGGATCCTTGGTGTCCAACCCCGGGAGGTGCGGCTCGGAGCCGATCGCCGTCGGATAGAGCAACAGCTCAGCGCCTTGCAGCATCATCGCCCGCGCCGACTCCGGGAACCACTGGTCCCAGCAGATCGCCGCGCCGACGGTTCCGTAGCACGTCTTGAGCGCCTTGAAGCCAGTATTGCCGGGCCGGAAGTAGAACTTCTCTTCGTAGCCGGGCCCGTCTGGGATGTGGCTCTTACGGTAGACGCCCAGGATCTTTCCGTCGGCATCCACGGTCACCAGGCTGTTGTAGTAGGCCGGCCCGGCGCGTTCGAAGAGTGAGACCGGGATCACCACCTGGAGCTCTTCGGCCAGCTCGCGGAAGAGGCCGAGGGTGGGATGATCCGCCAGCGGCCGCGCCAGCGCGAAGCAGGCGTCATCCTCTACACGGCAGAAGTAGGGCCCCTCGAACAGCTCGGGAGGAAGGATTACCTGCGCGCCACGGCCGGCCGCCTCGCGCACGAGCGCCATCACCTTCTTCACGTTCTCGTCGACACTCCCTCCCAAAGATGCCTGGAGGGCGGCGACAGTGACAGTTCGGGAAGGCTTCGCGGCTGACGTCATGACCTAGGTACTCCGCGGTTGCTGTTGGGTGATGCAGTGGAAAGCGCCGCCTCCGTTGGAGAGCACCGCTTTGGCGTCGACCCCGATCGCGCGTCGGCCGGGGAAGAGCTTGCCTAATTCGGCTACCGCCTCGGCATCGAAGCGGGCGCCGTAGGTGGGCACCACCACCGAGTGATTGGCAATGTAGAAATTCAGGTAGCTGGCCGGAATCAGCCGCCTTCCGTTCGCATCTTGCGCCTCTACCCTGCCCGGCGAAGGGATGCAGACCACCTTGAGCCTACGCCCCTTGGCGTCGGTCGCCGCGCTCAGCTCCGCCGCCAACGCATCCAGAATCTCGCGGTTGGGATCATCGCTTGTCGAGCTCTTCATGCAGACCACCACACCGGGCGACACGAAGCGGGCGACATTGTCCACGTGCCCGTCGGTGTGATCGTTGAGCAGCCCGTCTCCCAGCCAGATCACCTTCCGGGCACCCAGCGATTCCGAGAGCCTGGCCTCCAGATCTGCCTGTGACAGCCCCGGGTTGCGGTTCGGGTTGAGCAGGCATTGCCGGGTGGTGAGCAATGTGCCCTCGCCATCCGAGTCGAGCGATCCGCCCTCCAGGACCCAGGCGTGGCTCTGCTCCGGGAGGCCGGCCGCTTCGGCCACCCGCTCCGCCACCTGGTCATCGCCCGGGAGGACGTACTTTCCACCCCAGCCATTGAAACGGAAGCGCGCCGAGATGACGGCCCCCTGCTCCGATTGGATGAAGATCGGCGCGGTATCGCGCAGCCAGATGTCTCCATAGGCGATGCGGTGGAAGCGGACCGGCAGCCCGGGGATCTGGCCGACCAGACGAGCCCGGGCTTCGGCTTCGGCCGCTTCGTCCTGAACCAGGATCTCCAGCCGCTCGCTCCCGGCGTCGCGCGGCTGCGCGATTCCGCGGCAGAGGCCGACGAAGCTCTTGCGGGCCGGCTCGAGATCTTCCAGCCATTGCTCGGCGTCGGCAGGCCAGGCTAACCAGCAGGCTTCGTGGGCTTCCCACTCAGCCGGATAGCGAAGTCCATTCATCCCGCCTCCCATAACCCAAAACAGCCGATGCTTGACAACTCCGCTGGATGACCGCTTGCATTTTCCCGTGCCCAGCTCTCAAGCGGTTTCCGCCAGCCGTCATCCACGTGGCCTCTATGTCCTGTTCCTCACCGAGATGTGGGAGCGGTTCAGCTTTTACGGGATGCGCGCGCTGCTGGTGCTCTACTTGATCGAGGCGCTGCAATGGCAGCCGGCCCGGGCGGCGGGCCTGTACAAGTGGTATACCAGCCTGGTCTATCTGACGCCGCTCCTAGGCGGCTTTCTCGCCGACCGGCTGCTAGGACCGCGGCTCGCAATCGTGATCGGCGGCGTGTTGATGGCGGTGGGCCACTTCGCGCTGGCTCTGCCTGGGATGCCCTTCTTCTACGCCGGCCTGGCTCTGCTGGTGGCGGGCAACGGCTTTTTCAAGCCGAACATCTCCACCGTGGTCGGCAAGCTCTATCGGGCGGACGATACCCGCAGGGACAGCGGCTTCACGCTGTTCTACATGGGGATCAACCTGGGCGCCTTCTTCGGAAACGTGGTCACCGGCTACCTGGCGGTGCGGGTAGGCTGGCATGCCGGATTCGGGGCCGCCGGAGTCGGAATGGTGCTGGGGCTCGCCGTCTACCTGTGGGGGCAGCGCCGCGTGACCGCCGATGTCGAAGCGGCGGGGAACGAGCTTCGACCGGTTCGCGGCGATTTTCCGGCAGACTCGGAGCTCGCTCAGGGCCCAACGGAGGCGGAGGCGAGTACGAGCGCTCCGATGGCGGGCCGCGACCGCAGCACCCGCGCGATCGCCGCGGTGGTTCCC
>JBGTHI010000380.1:0-5594 GCA_041746295.1 Myxococcaceae bacterium | reverse complement strand
GCTGGACGACCGGGTCCTGGCCGGCTTCGGGGGCGTCTCCGAGTACGGAATCACCGTGCGTTGGGACAAGAACTTCCTCACGCTGATCCATCTCACCCTGGCGCGCCGGGCCGCCTTCCGGGTCTACGGCGGCATCCGCTTTGGGGGCACGCTCACGCTGGAGGACGCATGGGAGCTCGGCTTCGATCACCTGGCGATCGCGGCCGGCGCGGGCCGGCCTACCATCATCGGCCTCAAGAACAATCTGATCCGCGGCATTCGCAAGGCCTCCGACTTCCTGATGGCACTGCAGCTCTCTGGCGCCTTCAAGAAGGAGTCGATCGCCAACCTTCAAATACAGCTGCCAGCCGTGGTGATCGGCGGGGGCCTCACCGCGATCGACACCGCCACCGAGCTGATGGCCTACTACCCGGTACAGGTGGAGAAGATCCTCGGCCGCCACGAGGTGCTGGCCCGGGAGCTGGGGGACGAGGCTGCGCATCGGTCGTTCGACGCGGCTGAGCGCGAGACTCTGGCCACTTTCCTGGAGCACGGCCGCGCTGTGCGCACCGAGCGAGCGCGAGCGAGCGCCATCGGAGACCAGCCCGACTTCGCAAGGTTGATCAAGAGCTGGGGAGGCGTGGCGGTCTGCTACCGGCGCAGCCTGACCGAGTCGCCCGCCTACCGCCTCAATCACGAAGAGGTGGCCAAGGCGCTGGAAGAGGGCATCCGCTTCATCGAACGGGTGAGCCCGGTCGAAGCCCTGGAAGACGCGACCGGCGCGGTGCGCGGCATCGTCTTCGAACGGATGACCGTGGCCGACGGCAAGCCCAAGGGCACGGGCGAGAAGCTGGAGCTCGAGGCCAAGACGGTCTGTGTGGCGGCCGGCACCTCGCCCAACGTCACCTACGAGAAGGAATATCCCGGCACCTTCGAGCTGGATGCCCGCGCCGAGTACTTCAAGAGCTATGATCTGGAAGTGGATGCCGGAGGGAAGCCCAGGCTGGTCCCCCACGAAGCCCACAAGGATCTGGGCAAGCGGGTGGGCTTCTTCACCTCGTACTTCAAACACGGCCGGACGATTTCGTACTACGGCGACAACCACCCGACCTACGCCGGCAACGTGGTGAAGGCAATGGCCTCCGCCAAGGATGGCTACGGGGAGGTGGCCCGCCTCTTCGCACATCACGTCGCGTCGCTCGACTTCAACGACGCCAAAGCTCAGGCGGCGCGGGACAGGGCGCTCGGCGAGCTGTTCTCGCGCCTGGACGAAGCGTTTCTCGCCAAGGTCGTGGCGGTCAACCGGCTCACCTCGACGATCGTCGAAGTGGTGGTCCGGGCCCCTTTCGCGGCAAAGAAGTTCCAACCCGGCCAGTTCTACCGACTGCAGAACTACGAAGGTCACGCGCCGCGGGTCGAGAACACCCGCCTCAGCATGGAGGGACTGGCGCTGACGGGGGCCTGGGTGGACAAGACCAACGGCCTGCTCTCTACCATCGTGCTTGAGATGGGCTCCTCGTCTCGTCTCTGCGCGGTGCTGCGTCCGGGCGAGCCGGTGGTGATGATGGGGCCGACCGGTTCTCCGACCGACATTCCGCAGGGCGAGACGGTGCTGCTCGCTGGAGGCGGCCTGGGCAACGCGGTGCTCTTCTCCATCGCCAAGAGCCTCAAGGCGGCCGGCTGCCACGTGATCTACTTCGCCGGCTATCGGTCGGGGGCGGACCTGTTCAAGCAGGAGGAGATCGAAGCGGCGACCGACCAGGTGATCTGGTCGGTCGACTCCGGTCCCGCCATTTCGCCCAACCGCCCGCAGGACGCGAGCCTTCAAGGCACCGTGGTGCAGGCGATGCTCGCCTTCGCGCGGGGTGAGCTGGACGTGGCGCCCCGGGTGGACCTCTCCCAGGTGGCCCGGGTGATCGCGAGCGGCTCCGTTCGGATGATGCAGGCGGTGCCGCGCGCACGGCACGGCGTTTTGCAGCCGTATCTCAAGCCCGGCCACGAGGCGATCGGCTCCATCAACTCACCGATGCAATGCATGATGAAGGAGATCTGCGCGCAGTGCCTTCAGAAGCATGTTGACCCGGTAACCGGGAAGGAGACGGTGGTCTTCTCCTGCTTCAACCAGGATCAGCGGCTGGACCACGTCGACTGGATCCACCTGCACAGCCGGCTCAAGGCCAACAGCATTCAGGAGAAGATTTCCAACCTCTGGATCGATCGGCTGCTCAAGCGGTCGCCGCATCTCAAGCGCGTTTGAGCCCCCCGGCTACAGGCATCAAACGTGGAGTACTGCTCGCCCTCGTGGTCACCGCCACGGTTGCGCTGGACCGTTGGACCAAGGAGCTCGCCACCGCTTCGCTCTCGGCCAAGGGGCGACTCTCCCTTTGGGGCGATCTTCTTCGGCTGGAGTACGTCCACAACCACGGGGCCTTCTTGAGCCTGGGCGCCAGGCTGCCAGAGCCCTGGCGATCGCTCCTCTTCACCTGGGGCGTCGGCCTCTTCCTGATGGCGTTGGTTTTCACCTTGGCGGTTCGCGCGGGCCGTCCGGACCATCCGGTGAGGCCGATGGTGGGCTACGCGTTGATCCTGGGCGGGGGCTTGAGCAACCTCTGGGACCGGGCCACCGAGGGTGCGGTGATCGACTTCCTCAACCTGGGGCTCGGCCGCCTGCGCACCGGCATCTTCAATGTGGCCGATGTGGCGATCGTGGTGGGGGTGCTGGCGGTCGCCATCGGCACCCGGGGCGATCCGCCCGCTAAGGTCGCGTCTCCAGCTGACGTCGAAGCACCTCCTCCCGCGTAAGAATCAGATCAACCGCTTCATTTCCGTAGCGCGCTCGTACCCCATCCAACTCGCGCGGCTCGCCGCGGCGAAGGTCCAGCCCGGGCGCCTTCGAGAGCGCCTTCTCCAAACCCGGATCGGAGGCAGCACGAGCGGCGATCACCTCGGTCACCACTCCTTCCCACGCGTCGATCTCCGCATCGCTCAACTTGGACCGCCTGCGGGCGTCGTCTTCCATGGAGGCCAACCGCTCAAGGCGGCGCCGCTCCGCGTCGCCGTGGGCACCCCCGTCGCCCGGCTCCGCTCCCAGGGCGCGATCCACCTCCAACAGCACCGCCTGGTAGGCGATGAACGCGTCGAGCGCTTCCGCCGAGAGAGTCTTCGGCGACACCGCCCCGGAGCCCGCCCCAGAGCCCTCGTCAACTGCGGGCTTCCCGCTGGAAGGCGCCATTAGTGGGGAGATCGGAATGGAGGATGGTGGCGATGCACGATTGCGCTCGGAGCAGCCGAGCGACATTGGAAGAGCCAACCAGGTGAGCGCGAGATGCCGGAAGAGCGGTCGCATCCTTCGCAGCATTGCATAATCTTTGACCCCGAGCCGTGCGCTCGTGTACTCCCAGAGCCCCTTGCGAATCTTTCTACTTCGTCACGGCGATGCGGATGCGGAGCAGCCGGAGGGGCTCGGCGACGAGGGGCGATCGCTCACCACCAAGGCGCGGCTGGCGCTCACTGCGCAGCTGACGTCGCTCTCGCACCGCATGAAGGGCGTGGGCTTAATCCTCACCAGCCCGTTGGTGCGCACGGTTCAGACGGCGCAGATCCTCTCCTTTGTGCTGAAACACGAGGGGCCCTTGCGCGCGCACCGCAGCCTGCTGCCGGATATGCCAGTGGGCACGTTGGAGTCGGAGCTGAACGCGCACCTGGAAGACGATGTGGCGATCATCGGCCACCAGCCATCGATGGGAGCGCTCGCGGCGCATCTACTGGGGCTCCCCACCTTCCCCAAGCCAGTACCACCGGGCACCGTAATCGGCCTCGACCGACTGCTTGATGCGGACGGCGGTGAGACCAAGACCACTCTGCTCTTCTACGCTGCGCCGGGGCAGCCGGCCTTAGAGCAACTGGGATGACGCCGCCGCTCGACGAGAGCCGATACAACGGGTTGGTCGCGGCCGCCTTCAACCAGCTGCTCGGGCGGCTCGATGCGATCGATCCGGATCTCCTGGAGGCGGACAGCACCGGAGACATGGTGACTCTCACCGCGGCGAATGGCGAGAAGTGCGTAGTGAACACCCAGCGGGCGGTGCGGCAGATCTGGGTGGCCGGGGCAGGCCAGGGGATTCACTTCAGCTACGACGCCGCCGCGGCCCTTTGGAAGGACGACAAGGGCAAGGGGCTGGAGCTGTTCGCCTTCCTAGCCGACGTAGTCCGCGGGATGAGCGGCGTGGCGCTCTAGAATCTGTCGCAGACTGTGGACCCACAGAACGAAGGGTGCCGCTTGCACCTCCACTTTGGGCGATCGGCCCGGATTATCGCGACGGACTTTGGCCAACCGGTATCAGCGGTTGACCGCGGGAAATCCTGATCAGATCCGTGGCCAGAACTGTACCAGCCGCACGCGTCCATGCTGGGCTGCGGCCGGAAACGGTTCCCTTGAGATCCTGACCGTCCGCGAGCACGAGCGCGAGGCTGTGTAGATCCGCCGCGGTGGCCGCGGGAAGCCCATCGGTTTTACCGGTTCGGAGGTCATTCAGGGCTTCCACCGCCGGGCGGGCGCGCGAGGGCGGCACCCCCACCTGCGCAGCCGCCATCCGGAAGAGCTCGGCGGCGTCTTTGGGCGACAAGGTCGAGCTTGTCGGGGGAACGGCACTGGGATCCGCCTCGCGCAGCTCACGGACCCGTTTGAGATAGGCCACCGCGATGGCCGTCTGCTCCCGTGCCAACCCCTCGGGCCCCATCTCCGAAGTCGCCGTGCTGAGCTCATTTCTGATGAACCCCGCCGTGCGGCCTTCATCGCTTCCGAAGCGGGAGACGTCACCGGTCTTGATCGCCGCCAGGAACTCCTGCTCCAGGTGGTACAGCTTCAGCCTCTCTTTGAGGTCGTAGTGGTCACCGATCGGTTCCTGGTAGCAGTTGAGCCTTGCGAGCTCCTCCAGCACCGCCTTCTGGGCACGGGTCTTCGAGGCCCTGTCCGCAATGGCTGGCACGGGACAGTCGGCCAGCACCGCGGCGACCGCGGGGTCGTTCACCGGCACGGGGACCTGGTTGACGTTACCCCCGAGGGTGGCCGAGCCCACCAGGAGGATCCCCAGGAGGGCGCCCTTCAGCGCGGGGCCGAGAGCGAAACTGCCTGGCCTTGCTCTCGTTCGGGAGAGCCAAGAGGGCCAGCCACGACCTTCCCGGATGCCCGTCTCTGCTGCTCGGCTGGACCGCGAACTGAGATCGTCGTAGTGCGTTTGTGCGGACCGGCCCGCACGCGGACCGTTCACGGGTGGTCGATAGTCCCGAGGATCAACTGAAACCCGGCGCTGCCTGTACTGTTCGGGGCCGCGTGGCTCGGCATAGATGGGAGGGCGCACTCGCTCCGGTATGGGCGGGGGATAGGTACCGGGACGCCTATCGGTCAGGACGATGCGAGGCGGGCGAGCACGGTAGCCATCGTCTGACAAGAACCGTCCTTGGGCCCCCCGTTGCTGGGAGCCATCCGCTGGACCGCCGGAAGAACCATGATGCCGGTGGGCGGGGCCCCGTGCCGGCTCCCGGACCTCCCGGGGGTCCGCCGCGAGTGGACGGCCTGCCCCTCGGGCAGAACGCCGCCGCGCTGCCGCTTGTAG
>JBGTHI010000379.1:0-3654 GCA_041746295.1 Myxococcaceae bacterium | reverse complement strand
CGTCCCCTCCATCGCCGCGACCATCATATCCGTCCGTGCTGCCGCGTGGCCGCCGTCCCTGAAAGCCACCGTCAGCGACCGCGCCACCCGGCCGATGCCGTCAATCGCCAGTCCGTCGGCGAGCGGATGAAACCCGCGTGCCAGGTAGGCCTCCAGGCAGTGGGTGAAGGCATCCATTCCCGTGGCCGCGGTCAACGAAGGCGGCAACCCGAAGGTGAGCGCGGGGTCGGCGATCACCGCCTTGGGGAGAAGATAGGGGCTGAAGAGCACCGTCTTACGGCCGGTGTCTTCGAGCATGATCACCCCCGATCGCCCGACCTCCGAACCGGTCCCGGCGGTGGTGGGAATGGCGACGAGCGGCGGCATGTCGTCCTTGACGTACCGGTCCCCTCCGGTTGCGTCGTCGTAGCGCGAGAGCGGCGGTTGATGCGTTACCGAGAGTTGGATCACCTTCGCCGCGTCGAGTGGGCTACCACCGCCCAGGGCAACGAAGCCGTCGCAACCGCCTTTGCGGAACGCCGCCAGGCCGTCGAAGACGTCCTTTTCAGTCGGGTTGGCCTGGACCTGGTCGAAAACCTCGAACGCGATCCCACCCTTTCGCAGCGCCTGAAAGATCCGTTCGGCCAACCCCGCCTTCACCACTCCGGCATCCGTCACCACCAATGGCCTCTTCACCCCCAGCCGCGTTATCTGAGAATGCAGCCGCTCCAGCGCTCCGACGCCGAGCACCACCCGCGTCGGATAGGACATCTCGGTGATCGACGGCTCCGGGGGTAAGTCGAACCAGCCTTCCATGGTTGCCTCGTTTCATTTGAGCCTGCGAGCCTCCGAACCTCAATGCTTCAGATCAGCTCCATGTACCGCTCGAGCTCCCAGGTGGTCACCGCCCGCTCGAACTGCCGCACCTCCCATTCGCGAGTGCGGATGTAGTGATCGATGAACCCTTCACCCAGGAGCTCGCGGGCGCAGTCCGAGCCTTTCAGCCGCTCCACCGCCTCCTTGAGGGTTCGCGGGAGGGGCTCGGCCTCGGCCTGGTAGCCGTTTCCGGTGCAGATGGGCGGGGGCTCCACCTCGTTCTGGATTCCCCAGAGGCCCGCCGCCAGCGAGGCCGACATGCCGATGTAGGCGTTCATGTCCGCTCCCAGCAGCCGGAACTCCACCCTCGTCGACTTCGGATCGTCCCCGATCACCCGAAGCGCCGTGGTGCGATTTTCGCGTCCCCAGGTCGCAGAGGTGGGCGCCCAGGTGTTCTCCACACTGCGCTTGTAGCTGTTGACCGTTGGCCAGTAGAGGGCGGTCAGCTCCGGCATTAAGGCCAGCTGACCGCCTAGGTAGTGGCGTAGGGTCGGGCTCATCCTGTCCGTGGCCCGGGGGTCGTAAAACAGGTTCTTGCGCCCCTCCAAGTCCCAGAGCGACTGATGGACATGCCCGGAACAGCCCGGCAGCGTTGCGCTGACCTTGGCCATGAAGCAGGCCGTCAGCCCCCGGCGGGCGCAGATCTCCTTCACCACCGTCTTGAACAGCACCGCCTTGTCCGCGGCCCGCTCCAACTCATCGTAGCGGATCGCCGTCTCGTACACCCCCGGTCCAGTCTCGGTGTGCATCCCTTCGATATCGATTCCGAAGGCATTACTGCCGTCGACCAGCGCGTGCACCAGCTCGGCGTTGGCGGAGGTCCGGAGCCAGGAGTAGCCAAACATGCCCGGCGAGAGCGGAGTCAGATCGGCGAACCGCTTGGCACGAAGGGTCTCGGGCGTCTCTCGCAAAACGAAGTACTCGTACTCCGCCCCGAAGCGGGGCCGGAACCCCAGCTCGCGTGCGCGGCCCGCGACCCTCTGGAGCAGCTGTCTGGGCGAGGCCGGGTGTGGCGAGCCGTCCCGGTTGACAAAGTCCAAGAGGAAGGCGGCGGCATCCGGTTCCCAAGGGATGATCCGGCCGGTGGACAGGTCCACCCGAGCATGCGTATCGGGGTATCCGGTGTGCCAGCCGGTGATCCGGGCGTTGTCGTAGAGAACGTCGCCCAAGTCCCATCCGAACACCACGTCGCAGAAGCCCATGCCCCCTTCCGCGGCGGAGAAGAACTTATCCAGGGAGACGTACTTGCCTCGCCAAACCCCGTCCACATCGATTCCACCCAGCTTGACCCGCCGGATCCCTTTATGGGTGAACCACTCTCTCAACGATTCCGAGGCATCGGCCACGTTAGAGGTGACATCCCCACCTCCGGGCCGGGCGCGGCCCCCCTGACGCCTCCGACTGACCGTCGCCCGGGCCTTTGACTTCGATCCACCTCGTTTAAGCGATGCCATTCGGGCAATCCCCTCACCTTCACCAGCCGTCTAGAGCTTCGGAAGCTTGGTCCAGACCGCCTTGAGCTGGGTGTACTGATCGAACGCGTGGGGCGAGAGGTCTCGCCCCCAGCCCGATTCCTTGTAGCCGCCGAAGGGGGCCGCGTCGTCGAACTCATTGAAGCAGTTGATCCAGACCACCCCGGACTTGAGGCGGCGGGCCAGCGCGTGGGCCCGCGCGACATCCCGAGTCCAAAGCGCCGAAGCGAGCCCATAGGTCGTCCCGTTGGCGATTTCCAGCGCCTCGGATTCGTCCGCGAACGGCAGGCACGCCAACACCGGTCCGAAGATCTCCTCCTGGGCGATCCGCATCTGGGGTTTCACGTCGGTGAATACCGTGGGCTGCATGAAGCTGCCCTTGGCCTTGAGCCCTTCAGTATCCCTCGCCCCCCCCGCCACCAGCCGAGCCCCCTGCTGTTTCCCGGACTCGATGTAGTCCAGGATGGTGCGCACTTGGGTCGGGCTCACCTGAGAGCCCATTTCGGTTTCGGGATCCAGAGGATCTCCTACCCTCAGCGATTGAGCCCGCTCCACCAGGCGATCCACGAACGCGCCGTAAGCCTCGCGGTGAACCAGCACCCTAGAGCCGGCGTTGCAGGTCTCACCCTTGTTGCTGAAGATACCCCGGAAGCAGGCCTCGACCGCGGCGTCGAAGTCGGCATCTGGCAGGATGATCTGGGGGCTCTTGCCTCCCAGCTCCAGCGAGAGCTTCTTGAGGTTGGACTGCGAAGAAGCTTGGAGCAACCGGCGGGCGGTGCGGATGGATCCGGTAAAACTTATCTTGTCCACGTCGGGGTGACGGGCCAGCGCCTCCCCGGCCAGATCGCCATAGCCAGGGACGACGTTGAGAACCCCCTCCGGCAGCCCCGCTGTCTGCGCCAGCTCGCCCCACTTGAGCGCGGTCAGCGGGGTCAGCTCAGACGGCTTGAGCACCACTGTGCACCCAGCCGCCAACGCCGGCCCCAACTTCCAGGCAACAATTCCGGAGGGGTAGTTCCAAGGCGTGATCGCCCCCACCACGCCCACTGGTTCACGGAGGGTATAGGTGTGGAACGGCCCGGCCACGGGGAGCACCTCGCTGCTCAGCTTGGTCGGCCACTCTGCGTAGTAGGCCATGGTAGCGGCCGCTGACCCCACGTCACCCCTCAAGGCCTCGCGGTAGGTCTTGCCGTTGTTGAGCGACTCGAGCAGCGCGAGCTCCTCCCTGCGCTCCCAGACGAGATCCGCTAGCCGGCGCAGCACCCGGCTGCGCTCCACTGGACTCATCGCCGGCCAAGGTCCGCTCTCGAAGGCACTGCGCGCCGCC
>JBGTHI010000378.1:0-30999 GCA_041746295.1 Myxococcaceae bacterium | reverse complement strand
AAGCCCCGGGCCAGGGCCGCCGACGGCGTCGCCGGCGTCGCCGGGGACGGGGCGGCGGGCTGCTCTATACGCCCGAGGGTCAGGCCTACCGGCTTCAGACCGGCCCCGACGGCCAGCAGATGCAGCTCTTCCTCACGCCTCAGGAAGTGCAGCAGTATCAGGCGCGGCTGGCCGCTCAGCAGCAACAGCAGCAGCCACAAAGGGGTCCCCAGGCCGGACAGCAGGCCCCGCAGGGTGGTGCCGCCACCGGGGCACAGCTCACACCCGTCGAGGGTGTGCTGGACACCGATGTGAAGGGGCAGAACGCCTATCTCCGACAGCTTCGCAGGAACCTCCTCCCCGGCCCTGACGACGCCGAGATCCCGAAGAACCTGGTGCAGAAGCTGCAACTCCGACCGGGGCAGTACCTGAACGCGATGGCTCAGCTGAGGGGACAACGCGGACTGGTGCAGAAGGTAGAGAAGGTCGACGGAACGCCCTTCGCAAATCTACAGAAGCTGCCCCACTTCCAAGATCTCACCTCGGTCGATCCCACGGAGCGGCTCAAGCTGGAGCACGGCCACCGCGAGATGGTCACCCGCGTCCTCGACGTGATCTCTCCCATCGGCAAGGGACAGCGCGCGCTGATCGTCGCCCCTCCCAAGACCGGCAAGACAATCATGCTGCAGCGGATTGCGCAGGCGATTCTGACCAACCATCCCGAAGCGCACGTGATGGTGGTGTTGATCGACGAACGGCCTGAAGAGGTCACCGACATGCGCCGCGGCATCAAGGCCGAGGTGCTTGCCTCCAGCTCGGACCGCCCCACCGGCGACCACCTCAAAGTGGCGGAGCTGGCGTTGGAGCGGGCCCGGCGACTGGTGGAGTCGGGGAGGGACGTGGTGATTCTCCTGGACTCGATCACCCGCCTTGCCCGCGCCTTCAACAAGGAGGTCGACAGCTCCGGCCGAACCCTCACTGGAGGCGTCGACTCTCGCGCTTTGGAGCGGCCCAAACGGATCTTCGGCGCGGCCCGCGCAACCGAGGAGGCCGGGAGTCTGACCATCGTCGGCACGGCGTTGATCGACACCGGCAGCCGGATGGACGAGGTGATCTTCGAGGAGTTCAAGGGCACCGGTAACAGCGAAGTGACCCTGGACCGTCTTCTCGCCGAGAAGCGCATCTGGCCCGCGGTGAACATCCCGCAGTCCGGAACCCGCAAGGAGGAGAAGCTCTTCGACCGCAACGAGTACGAGAAGGTGAAGAAGCTGCGACAGATGCTCTTCTCGGTCAAACCGGTAGAGGCGATGGAAGCGCTGGTGAAGCGGCTCTCCCGCTACACCTACAACAGCGAGTTCCTCGAGGAGCTGTAGGGGCTAGACGCACTCAAAACCTCTCAAAAATAGGTGGCCGCAACCAGCTGACCTGCGATCGAGCTCTGCAGCGGGCTATTGAGCGTGAGATACAGATTGTATTGCGCCCGAAGGCCCAGGCTCACCGAGCTGGAGACAAAGAAGTCGATGCCCAGGTTGGGCCCAAGACCGAAGTAGGACTTGATCCCCGCGTCCCGGAAGGTGAGCAGGTAGCTCAGGTCCAACCCCGCATAGGGACGGATCTGCTCCTCCGAGAACAGGTAGCGGATCCCGATCGACGGAGCAATACCGACCACCTGTTTGTTCCCCGAGGCGATCTGTTCCCGCAGGATCATCACGTCAAAATGGGCCACCGCCTCGAAACCATTTTCGATATAGAGGCTGCCCACCAGACCGATCGGGATGCCGTTGTCCAACCGGTCGGCATCGTCGATGTCCATGTAGCCCACCGTTAAGCCCAGGCTACGATTGGCGAATTGGGCCGAGGCAGGCGCCGCCCAAAACAGCACCGCCAAAAGCGCGACCAACGGCGTGCGTGGCATTCTCATGCGGTGCAGACTACCTCGCGGCCGGAGCTTTTCGGGAGCCGGTTCGCAGCCTTGGCGCGTTTGCCCACCCACCCACAACCCACATATACTTACATTATAAGAATGAAAGCTCTCCTACTGACCCTCTTGGCGATAGTTGGCATCCTCGGGACGGGTGGCTGCGTCCACGCTCCCGCTCCTCATCCTCGCGCTCTGGAGAACAACGAGCTCTGCGCGCAACAGTTGGCCGCCGGGGATCTCGAGCGGGCGATGGTCTATTGCGATCTCGGCCTGGAGTTCGCGCCGTTCAACGCTGACCTCTGGACCAACAAGGGGCTCATCCACCTGCGCCAGGAGCGGCTCGACAAGGCGAAGGACTGCTTCATCAAGGCGCTTCGCTACAACCAGGAGACGGCGCAGGCGTACAACAACCTCGGCTACATCTACCTTCAAGAAAAGAAGCTCGGGAAGGCCCACGACAACTTCCAGCGCGCGCTGAAGGTGAACCCCGACTACACGGAGGCCCGCTACAACCTGGGGCTCGCCTTCGTGAAGATGAAGCGCTTCAAGGAGGCCCGCAAAGAGTTCCAGACCATCCTGGCGATCAACAACAACCTGGCCGATCCCCATCACTGGCTCGGCTACATGGCGATTACGGAGAACCGGTGTGACGAAGCGATCCCCGAGTTGGAGACCGCCACACGCCTGGATCCGGAGTACACCGACGCCTGGTTCAACCTGGGGAACGCCCTCAACACGTGCGGCAAGTACAATGAGGCGCGCGAGGCCTTCATCTCGTGCGTGCGCTCGAACGAGAACAGCATCGAGTGCAAGAACAACCTCGCCTTGGTCAATCGCAAGGTAGCCCTGCTCGATCCGGCACTCAAGGATCTAAAGGGCGCCCGAACCTCGGAGGGCACCCCCCAGGCGCTCTACGAGCTCGCCAAGACCTACGGAGACAAGGGGCTGCGGGCCGAGCAGAAGCGCACCTACAAGCGCTGCCTGGAGCTCGATCCAAAGTACCCCCTCTGCCACTTCGGGCTCTATGAGCTCTACCAGGACGACCAGCAGCTGAGCGACGCCAGCACCGCGTGCAAGAACTTCCTCAAATTCGTGGTCGCCGAGGAGTACCCGGAAGAGGTCGGCCGGTGTGAAAAGTTCCTGAACATAAAATCCAACTAAGCCATCTCTGCTTCTTCTCGCTCCCTCCTTCATGAACATCCGCCTCTTGGTCAAACAGCGAAGCGAGGCCGGAGGATTGGACTCCGGTACGGAGGTGATCCTCGAGGATGCGGTGATCAATCTCGGACGGGATCCGTCCTGCCAGGTCGTCCTGGGGCAACAGGCGGTCTCCCGTTCCCACGCTCGGATTACGCGAGATGGCGCGCTCTGTTTCATCGAGGATCTCGGCAGTGCCTTTGGAACGCTGGTCAACGGCAAGGCGATCCCTCCCAATGACAAGCGACTTCTGCGCAATGGCGACGTGATCGGCATCGCGCAATTCGACGTGGTCTTCGACCATGTCACGGGCAACGCCCAGATCCCGGCTGGAGAGAACAACACCTCCATGGTCGCAAGGCAGGTGGTCAAGGACCTGATGCGCGGGGTGGTGGATCGCGAGGTCCCCTATTTCAGACTGATGAACGGAGGCCAGGAGGGACAGCGGATCGAGGTGAGCGATGCGCAGGAGCTCGTCTTTGGTCGCGATCCGGAAGCGGATGTCGTGCTGAACGATGACCTGGTCTCGCGACAGCATGCCAAGGTCCGCCGCGACTGGTCCGGCACGCACATTGAGGATCTCCAGTCTCGCAACGGGATCCGCGTCAACGGCAAGCGCGTGCTCCGGAAGACCTTGCGAGATCGCGATGAGGTTGAGGTGGGAGGCATTCGCCTCCTCTACCTAGACCCTTCGGAGGTGCGCGAGGCTCCGGTCGTTCTCCCTGACGAGGACAAGGAAGAAGAACCGACCAACAACAGCGGCGCCGCGCTGCCCGGGGGCGAAGAGGACGACCTCGCGGGCGGGGACGAGGGAGAGGCTCCCTCGGAGGCGGACACCCCAGACGAAGAGCAGGGACTGGAGGGGGACGATTCTTCCGAGGACCGCGAGGACTCCGAGAACAGCATGCCGCCGGAAGAGGAGCCAGTGGATGAGATCTCCCAATCCAACCCTGCCGCCGATGGACCCAAGGGACGCTTTGCGGGCCTCTCCGCCTTCGTCGATCCGCAGAACATCGTGACGCTGGCCGCGATGGGCTTTTTTGCCCTCCTGGCTCTAGCGGTCATGCTCGCGGTGATTCTCGGGGCATAGAACGAACGCCGAAGGCCAGCGAAGGTTCAGCAGGACCGACCAGAGCCGATCGGTAGGCGCGACTCCACGAACGTGAGCGCGATACACCGAGCTTCCGGCCCGTCGGAGCTGGATTAGAATCCCGGCGCCTCAAGATTCGCCGCAACGGCCCGGGAAGTCACGTCGCTACTCCAGGGCCAGCGGAACCGGAGAGTCCGGATGGTCACGGGCAGGTGGTGGACCAATGCCTCCGGCCCCATCTCGCCAGGTTCGATCAAGACCTGAAGCCGAGGATTTCTCGGGTCCAGCGCGCCCGCGAGCTCCTCTGGTAGCCTTCGGGTTGAAGGGGCAGGACCGAGGATGTGTCCCTCCCGCTTTCTGCCACTCGGAAGAATGATGGTGACTCGTCTGCCGGGCTCCGCCAGGGGCACATCCTGACCTCGCACGAATGCGATCAGATGCGGCCGTCCATGGCGCAGGACCATCATTGGGTCACCTCGACTTACTACCTGGCCTGCCGCAACAACAAGGTTGTCGGTGATTCCAGAGGTAGGGGCACGAACCTCCAGACTCCGCAGACGAGCCATGAGCGCCTCGATCCGCGCCAGGCGTTCCGCGGGAGAGTGAAGTCCACCCGGCCCATCGAGCGCCTGAATCCGGCTCAGGAGGGAAAGTCGTTCGCTCTCAATCGCCAGCACTTCACCCCTCGTCGCCGCGCCTTGCGCTGCCAGGTCACGCAGGGTCCGCACCCGCTCGGAGAGAAGCCGATACTGATGTCGAAACGCTGTCACATCGGCCCGCTCCCGCTGGACGGCAATGCCCGCGACCTCGGTCGCCTCCGGCCTCGTTCCGCCTCCCAGAACATCCAGCTCGGCGCGGCTCTCCGGGTCGTCGAGGCGAATCAGCGGCGCGCCGACCGAGACCTGCTGGCCTTCCTGTGCGTGCAGCGCAGTCACCACACCGTTCGCGGGTGCATTGATGATGACCTCGTCAAGCACGACGTAAGCATGAGACTCCAGCCAAAGCCATCCGCTTGCGAAGTAGATCAAGACCCAAAGCGCTGGGCTCAAGGCAATCAGCGTGATGGCGATCCACCTCAGACGCGGCGCTTTTCGCTTCGACTGCTGCTCGGGAAGTGCAATCCCGGATTCACGCCGAGGGTCGGTTGCTTCGGGAACCGAGAAACGGATCTTCATGGTTTCGCGCTCATGTAGGTCTCGAGGCTTTGTATGGCAACTCTGGAGAGACGTCCTTGGGAGGTGGGGTCTTGAAATTCATCCAGACGAGCGCGGAGCGAAGCTCGTCCGGCTTTGAAGTGACTCTCCTCGCCCGAGAGCTCTGGCTCAATGCTCTGGGCTAACCATAGAGGCTTGTCGCGTACGACGGCGGCAATGCGTGCCATCCGCTCCCGCACCGAAGCAAGGGCCGTGGAGTAGAGCATCACGGAGATCTCATCGGCCCCTTTCACCGCAGCACAGGCCGCGCACCGTCCCTCGGCATCGGGGGTGAGGGCGCGCCAGTTGACACTGACCTGGATCGGAACCTTCGTTTCGGTGCGCAGCTCGGCGATGCGCGATCCTAAGGCAACCCATGCAGCATCTTGCTCTGCCCCCTGCTCTTGGGCAGGCGTGAGCTGACCGGGCTCTAAGTCAAGATGCAGGGCATCGAAGGGCAGATCGGCGAGGTCTCTGACGACAGCGAGGAGTGAGGCTTCCTGTCCACTTCGAAGCCACTCGGAGTCGCCCAATAAGAGAACCACGCGGCGTCCACGCTGTTGTTGCTCCCGCAGCTTGGAAGCTGTCCGTTGTCGGGTCTTGGGCTGGGAAAGCTGCTTTAGGTCTTTGGCCGAGAAGCTGAGCCAAAGGTCGCTTACCTGAAGCTCATCCAGTGCCTCCTTTGCCTTGCTCGACTGCAGTGTCGCCAGACCACCCCAGGCGTAGACTGCGCGCTTGGCGGAAAGTCCTTCGGCCGGAGCCTGCAGAATCTGTCGCACTTCACACGCAGGTCCAGGCTCAGCCAGCAGGCTTTGCCAGCCGAGATAGGCGACGCTCGGTAAGCTGCACGCAGACGTCGCTGCGGTTTTCGCTTCACCTCCGAGCGCCCAGGCGCGTGCTTCCGCGTCGAGAAGGTTGAGCAAAGAGCTGTAGTGGCCGTTTCTCGCCCGCACCCAACGCTCGATGGGATCGCCAGCGATACCGCTCTTCAGGCTGGCCCGGCGGCTGGTCTCTTCCAGAGCGGCGCCACTGGCCTCAGCGGCTGCCCGGGCATGCCTGACCTCAGCCGCAACCGATGCCTGCTCCTGGGCTACGGTACCGTGCCAGCGGGAAGCAGTGTCCCGCAGAGTCACTAGGGTGTTGATCGCCCGCCGAACATAGGCCCTGGATTCTCGCCCAACGGCCCTCTTTAGCGCGAGCGCCTCGATTGGAACTTCAAAGGTGAGGCCGGCACCAACCGAAACGCCACGGCCGATGTCGTCGTCGCGATGGGCCGTGGCTGCGAGATAGGCGTTGGCACGCAAAGGAACAAAGGTGCCAGCAGAGTTGACCTCCTTTTCCAACTTGGACAGTGTCGCCAGCGCCTCCACGCTCGCCTTCTCATCGATCGGCGGCAGCTCTCCACCGGCGCCGTGAATCACCCGGCCTCCAAAATCCTCCCGCCATCGCCGCAGCTCCGTGCCGAGCTGTTCCAACTCCGCGCTCGCCGCCGCCTCCCGCCGCTCCCCTTGGGCCAATCCGAGCTCGAGCTCGCGCCTATCTGCGTCCAGCAAGAGATGGGCTTGAACACGCCGCTCCAAGATTTCACGGATGGCCTGTGCATCGCGGAGGTAGAATCGCGTGAGCGCGAGCTGTGCGTCGGCCCGGTCATAGCCGTGGTAGGTCACGCGCAGTAGCTGGAGCAGACGGGTTCGCTGGAACTGCCGCTGAGCCCCGGCGAGCAGCGTGTCGATTCGGGCGTAGCCGACCCGTAGCCTCTCCTCGCCGGCGCTGCCCAGGAGAGGGTAGCGAAGGCCGAGACTTCCCAGAATGCTGGTGTATTTCCTCAGACCGCCGACGAACTGGGGTTCGCGGCCGCCTAGGAATCCTGCCGTTCCGTAGATCCGCAGCCCGCTGCCGGAGCGTTCGCGCTCCATTCGCGAGCTCGCCAGCTCTTCACCGGATGTGGTCTCGATATAGTCCGGGTGTTTCTCCAGTCCCATTGTGAAATCGTCGAGACCATATGTACGGCCCTCTGCCGTTGAAGGAGAGAGACCCGTGAGTGCGGCGGCAAGGAGGAGCGGTTGAAACAAAGCGTAACTCTCTTCAGAAGCGGGTTCTGCTCAGCACCCAGTAGGGGGCCATGGCGGAATCCAGATGCTGCCTCGTGACGATCTCGGCCAGAGTCGCGTAGGCGCTCCAGACTCGCGTTGCGAAAGCGAAAAGGGGGAACAGCAAGACGAACTTGAAGTATGCGCTGTCGGCCCGCTTGCGTTCGGACAGAATCAGAAAATAGGTCGAGAAGAGCGCGAGCGTGACGAGGAGGTAGAACCCGTACGTCAGCGCCGCGAGTGCTAAGAGGGTTGTCCAGGGCAAAGCCCAGATCAGGTAGAGAGTTGAGCAGATGATGACAAAGGGCATCAACAGCTGAAAGTAGATGCCGGTCCACATCACTACGATGAAGTTGCGCCACCCCAGTAACCCCGGACGCAGCCCGGTCCAGTGCTTGCGGACGTACAGATAGTAGAGGTCCCCGTCCCAGCGGAGCCGTTGTTTAAAGAAGGCCTTCCAGTCGGCCGGTGCATCGGTGTGGCCGATCGCCAAAGGCTGGTGAACGATCCGCAGGGGCGGCGCCGACGTCGCGAAACGCTTCTTGATCCTGAGGGTGAGATCCAGATCCTCCGCCGTTCCGGCATCCCAGCCACCTACGATGTCCAGAATTTTCCGCCGGAAGGCACCGAAGGCGCCGGAGATGTTGTTAACGACGTTGAACTGGCTCAACCCGGTTTTCGCGAGTTGAATCGATATCATGTACTCGAGCGCTTGCATCCGAGCCGCCAAGCCCGCCTTCGCGTTTCTTACCCGCAGTGTGCCAGACACTCCGGCAACGGCCGGATCCTCGAAAGGCCTGGTGATTTGCCAGACCATGTCGTTGTCAAAACAGGTATCTCCATCTAGAGCTAGAACGACCTCGCCGGTAGCGAAGTGCCGCCCCGTGTTGAGACTTGAAACCCGTCCGCCGCGGGTCCTTTTGGGGATCACCTTCAGCACCCGGTTGGGGTAGTTGAGCGCATAAGCTCGCCAAGCTCGAGCCGCGCGATAGGTGACGCTGTTCTGGACCGCGCCATCCACCATCACCAGGATCTCGATCAGACCGGAATAGGTCTGCTCGATCAGCGTCCGCACGGCCTCACCTACCTCCCGACCCTCGGAGTAGCAGGTCACGATGCAGCTCACCCTCGGTAGGTAGCGACTCGGTGACGAAGGCTTCTTTGAGCGGAACCTGTGTAGCAGGGCGCCGGTCCAGCAGAGCCCATAGAGTGGAAGCTCTAGCAGCAAGACTGTCGGAAAGACCGTCATCAAGATGTCGACGATGGAGCGCTCGAAAAGCATGTTGAGCCGACTTAGGCCTGACACTCGAGCCGGGAGGACATTACACTCAACAGTTGACTCGCCTCGTTCGGCAGCGAGCCGTCATCCGGGACAATGCCAACCGTCGTCGATACGGTCAACGACGCTCCACTGCTCTGGCGCGTCGCATTTCCCAGCTCATTGACGCGAGAGAGCAGGCGTTGCGCTCCGGCCTCATCCGCCAGAAGGGCGAGAAACCAGATCTGGTCTTCGTCACTTCGAGCGTAGAGATCCGTCGCGCGCAGCGCTGCGCGTAGGCGCTCGCAGTAACCTTCGACCAGGGTTGCCGCCCCCGACCGTCCGATGTCGGAGGCCAGCTCTTCAAGATTGCTGACCCGAAGCCCAACCAAGGCGAAGCGGTGAACTTTTGGATGGCGCCGCGCGATCTCCATCTGCCAGGCGAGCAGTCTCTCGAACAAAGCGGGTGCCAGGAAGTCGACGGTATCCAGCCCGGAGAGAACCGGGGCAAGGTCGCCCTGGCGCGCAAGCATGACGCCGGTGCCGGTCAGACGATAGCTCGAGATCACCTTGACCGGTAGGCGCTCAGGGGTGCTGGCAGCGCCGCAGGCCATGCACTGGCTCCGGACGTCTGCATCGACGAACAACGTTTTGCACTTTCGGCACTGCGTTTGCTCGAGCGGCCGATCGTAATCGACTCCGATGTGTCGCAGCCCGACGTGACACTTTGGACACTCTAGACGCTGCTGGATGGAGAAATCGGCTTGGTGGGCGACATGGCCGCAAGTGAAGCAGTGCAGCAGTCTTGCGCTGCCGATGTCGATGCTGGCACAGGAGGGACACACGTCCACATGACTGAGGTGTGCGCTGCCACAGCAATCACATGCACGCAGGCGATCTTGGATCGCTTCGACCTCGAGAATGTGCCTCCGCCGCCACGTCTCTACGTGCGAGCTTGCATCCTCGCCCTCAGCCAAGAGCACTTCAACCAGGGGGTAGCGGTAGTAACTGGGTGCGGACCAGTCTCGGAGGGGCTCGAGCCGAGCTGCCGGCCGGCACGCCAGGTATTGGGCGACTCCCTCGCACGCTGAGCGTGCGACGTGCTTGAGGACGCGGGCCTGCTCGAAAATTGCACGAGCGCGCGCCTCACGAGCCTCTGTCTCAAGCCCGATCCCATCGAATAGGGCCGCGGTCCAAGCGCACTCCGGACCGGACGGGCGCGATCGCAAAAAGAGGGGGCGCCAGGTCAGCGAAGCAAGCCCGCGTATGGCGCGAGCCCACCTTCGCGCGTCATCCCAGGAGGAGGCCTCGACCAAGAGAGGTTCAGCTTTGGTCGATGAGGCGTGGGTCAGACGATTCAGGGCATCGCCGAGAGCATTCGCTGGGACAGAACCTTCGGGTCCCTCTGAAATGTGAGTCCAGTTCATATGTGACGCTGATAGGGCTCCGTTGGGCCGCCCGAGATTGCGCGCCTTCTGACCCCTCCGGCGATCAATTGCAAGTAGAGATTGTCAAGATTTTAAAAGTCATTTTGTTAGGCGGACTTGTACTATTAGGAGCCGGCTTGCGTCGAATGCCGCCGGCTAGGGCTAGGTCCGAGCGCTCTAACGAGTGGAGATTCGCGCCACCGGTTGAATGTTCAGGTCGGGCGACAGCTCCTGGTAACTCACCACCGAAAATGGCGGGTTGAACTCGTATTCCAGCAGCTTCCGCACGTAGCGACGGATGTCCATGCTGGTCAGAATCACCGGCCGTTGGGCCGTAGGCGGGAGATGCCCGCACTCGCTCTTCACCGCCTGGACGATCTCCTGCGCGATGTCCGGCTCCAGGGCGAGGTGGGTACCCACCGAGGTCCTCTTGATCGAGCTGCGGATCGCCTCCTCGATCTGCGGATCCAACAGATAGACCACCAGCGTGTTCGTGCCACGCGCGTACTTGTGAGAGACGTAGCGCTTGAGCGCCGACCTCACGTGCTCGGTCAGCATCACGTTATCGGCCTCGACCTGCCCGTACTCCGCCAGCGCCTGAAGGATGCCTCGCAGGTCGCGGGTGGAGATCTCCTCCTCCACCAGCCGACCCAGGATGTCGGTCAGCTTGAGCACGCTGACGACCTTCGGGACGACCTCCTTCACCACTGCGGGGAAGGCCTTCTCCAGCTGGTCGAGCATCGCCTGGGCCTCCTGTACCCCGATGAACTCGCGCGCATGTCGGCGAAGCACCGCCGCCAAGTGGAGAATCATGTAGCCCGGAACGTCCCAGGTCGTCAGGCCGGCCGCCTCGAGCATCGCCTTATGCTGCTCGGGAACCCAGGCCGCCGGCTGGCGAGTCGCGGGGTTCATCGCCTCGAACCCCGTCACATTCATCAGCTTCAGCCGCTCGACGGTGTCGTTGACGAGGATGTGTCCGAGCGTAGCCTGACCCGTCACGATCGGCACCTCGTTGATCTGGATCTGATACGCGCCTGGAGGCAGCGAAGGATTGCCGCGAGCGCGTACTCCCGGGAAGCGAACTCCCAGCTCCACGAAGAGGCCGTCCCGCATGAAGGGGATCAGCTCATAGAGAAACCGTCCATTGTCCTGGCGCGAGTCGACGTACGGAACCAGGGCGTCGGAGACCTCCAAGACGATCGGCGTTACGACCGGGATGAAGAGCTCGGAATCCGGGTTCATCGGCTCCTTGGGCCCCGGTTCAATCGCCGCGGGTGGGCCTGACTCTTGTCCTGGGATTGCAAGACCGGTGGACGGCTCATCCGAATCCGCAGGACCACCGAGCATGGCCGGCCGGTTTTTGCGCATCAGCGCATAGCTCCCGGCGCCAGCGGCGGCTCCCAAAAGCAAAAACGGGATGGTGGGCAGGCCGGGGACCAGTCCCAGCAACACCAACATGGCGGAGGAGATGGCGATGGCCTTGGGGTAGGCGGTCAGCTGCTGGCCGACATCCTTACCGAGGTGGGAGCCCTCCTCCTCGCCCGCGACGCGGGTCACGATGATACCCGCCGCGGTGGAGATCAGGATGGCCGGGACCATGCCGACCAGACCGTCACCGATCGTCAGCAGAGTGTACTTCTTGGCGGCGTCGCCGATAGTCAATCCCCTTTGCATCACGCCGATCACGAGACCGCCGACGATATTGACGACCGTGACGATGATGCTGGCGATCGCATCGCCTTTGACGAACTTCATCGCGCCGTCCATGGCGCCAAAGAGTGAGCTCTCGCGCTCGAGGTCCCGACGCTTTTTCTTGCCCTCCTCCACATCGATCGAGCCGGCGCGAAGATCCGCGTCGATCGACATCTGCTTGCCGGGCATCGCGTCCAGGGTGAATCGGGCGGCAACTTCGGCCACGCGCTCGGAACCCTTGGAGATAACGATGAAGTTCACCACCGTGAGGATGATGAAGATGACCGCGCCAACGACGAAGTTTCCGCGGACCACGAAGTTACCGAACGCGACGACCACCTCTCCGGGGTCACCGGTCAGGAGAACCAGACGGGTGGTTGAAATAGTGAGCGCGAGGCGGAACAAGGTGGTGAGCAGCAACAGTGTCGGGAAGACGGAGAGCTGCAGCGCGCTGGGCACATAGAGCGAGATCAGCAGCACCATCACCGACAGGCTGATGTTCATCGTCAGGAGGATGTCGAGGAGCGCCGTGGGGAGCGGCACGATCATCATTGCGACGATCGCCACGACCACGAACGCCATCACGATGTCGGAGTATTTGCTGAGAGCTGTGCTGGCTTTCATGTGCAACCTCTAAGGCGCGCTCCGCCTACGTTCACGCTCTTCCGCCATCTTGAGCAAGCGGTGGGCCCTGTCCACGAAGGGATCTTCGGCCGGTCCTTGATCGATCGCCGAGCGGAGGTCCCGGGTCGCCTCTTTCCTACGGCCGGCGGTCAGCAGCACCTCGGCACGGTAGACCCGCGCGGCGAGGTCACGGGCGTCGAAGCGCAGCGCTGTCTCAAAGAGAAGGAACGCACGTCCCCGGTCGCCCAGGGCCAGGTAGACGGTCCCCAGCATGGTGTGCGGGAAGGCCTCCTGGCTGCCGAGACCCACCAGCCCCTCGAAGATGACCCGCGCGGCGTTGAGCTTGCCCAAGTCGAACAGCTTGTGCCCCACCAGCGCCAGCTCTCGGAGCTCTCCCGGCCTTAAGCCCTCCATCACTGCCACCGGGTCGGGGGCGGCGAGGAGCTCCTGAATCTCCAGTCGCTTGCGGGGAACAGCCGGCGGCGTCCGGTGCCGGGCGCCCTTGGAACGGCCTTTTTTCTCGAGCGGCTTGCGGGGGTCCGCTGAGAGCTCGGTCAGCTCGTCATCTGCGATTGCGCCGGGAGCGGTAATCGTAACGTCGTCCCCATCCCGCGCGCGCTTGGGCTGGGGCTGAGCCGGATGGATGATCACCGCCGTAATCGCGGTGTCGTCGCCGTCGCCATCTCGCAGGCGGCCCTTCTTCCCCTTGGGGAACAGGTAGACGCCGACGGTTTTCCGGAGGGCTTTCCGTCCGGTCGGGCGACGCTCGGGCACGGAACAGACTCTACTTCTTTTGAGGTCCGCCCGACGACTTTGAAGGCTCGGCCTCCTGCGCTGCCTCGAGCGAGCTCAGCACAAACGCGACGATCGCTCTCGCGCGGTGGGTGCTCTTCTCCTTGCCCTCGGGATCCATGTCTACCACGGTGGCAAGATCCACCTGGGCCTCGTCCAACCTGCCCAGCCGCAGCCGGACCTCTCCCCGATTGACCAGCGCATTGCTGTCGCCGGGATCCAGCCTCAGAGCCTCGCAGAACAGCTCATCGGCTCTGGCCCAGTTTTCCTCGACCATGAAGACGCAACCGAGCATCGTGCGAAAGTAGGGCTCACGAGGCTCGACCGCGATCAGACCGGTGAAGAGGGTCTTCGCCTCTTTGCTCTTTCCCGAGCTCAGCATCGAGTAGCCCATCTCGGCGATCTCGAGCAGCTTCGCGTTCGAGACCTCACCCAGCTCTCTCAGGGTGACCTCTCCGGTCAGGAGCTTCTCGACCTCTTCCGGGGAGTAGTCGGAGCGTCCCAGGTCCATAGACCCTCTCTTGGTCACCTGAGGCGTCTCGCTCGAAGATGGCGCTTTAGGCTTGTCCGACATGACCCGAGGCTATGCCAACCCAATCCAAAGCGCGAATAGGAACGAGACGCCGACCGTGACTTAACGGATGTTGTTGATCACCGACATTGCGGTTTGGTGACGCAGCGATTGAAGCTGGGACAGAAGAACCGCCATTTCGGCCTTCTCCTGGATTCGCTTCTGCAGCAGATACCGGGCGCGGTCCTTCGGGTCCATCAACTGGATCATCGCCCGCTCGTCATTGGTGAGCGTTCCACCGATCACCTGACCCGGCATGTTGGCAGGATCTTCGAACTCGGGATCGAAGCCACCCGTACGAACGGTCGCGCCGATGTTGAGGTCGTCGATCGCGAGGCCCCGCACGCTGGGGTCGAACGGCTCGGTTCCAGGGCGGAAGCGGCCACCCGACATTCGGTAGACAGCGTCACTGCCGGTATTCTTAAGCGCCTGGACGGGATACTTGGAGGTGTAGGCCAGATTGGTAATGTCGTAGCCGTTACCCGTCTGCGGACCGCTGTCCAAGCTGTAGAGACCGTTGTTGCCGCGAGCTCCCGCGTCCTGGCCGGCACCTAAAACCCTGCCCGCGCCGGTGGTGATAACGTATCCGGTCCCAAGTGCAGCTGCGCCCAGGAGCACCGGTCCCCCCCGGCGTGTTGCGAGCCTTGTTAGCGACGACCAGTTCATGGGAACACCCTCCACAATCTTCGAAAATCGATTGAGCCTTCAATTTGATTATCGGTCCGTGATTCTGAGGGTTGCTTGATCTCTAACGAGTTGATAAATCTTCCAACATTGCGTAAATCTTGGACTTTATTGGGTGTGCCGGGTCACCCACCTCTGACGCACGGCGTAAGTCTTCGAGGGCCGAGGATTTTTGACCCAGGCTGAAGCAGACTTCCGCCCGTCCGACGTAGCCGCTGGGATCGTCCGGCGCCAGCTTGATGGCGACGTCATATGCGGCCATGGCGCCCCGGGGATTTCCGACCGCCAATTCGACCACTCCCAGCGCCCGCGCGAAGTAGGCGTCGAGCGGGTTCAGGGCATACAGCCCCTGAAAAAGGGTTCGCGCCTCCTCGAGCCGGCCCTGGTGGTAGAAAAAATATGCGGTCCGGGCGATTGAGTAGAGCTCCTCATCGGAATAGCCCCGGACCTCCCTGAGGGTGACCTTGCCGTCCGCCCAGCGCTGGAGCTGCTGCGCCAGGTTGACTCCGACGAGCCCTTCTTTGTCCCTGTTGTCCTTGCGCCTCGCCATCTAGAACCCGGATTCCCGCTGCTCTTCCCGACGCTTCTGGGCGATCTCGCGCTTGTCCTGGCTTATCTGTTGAATTAGCGACAACATCTGCGCTTCTCGTGCGAGAAGGACGCGCAGCCGGTCAAAGCGCTCGGGTGGCGCACGAACCAACTCCAAGCTCTTCTCGAGGGCCCTGCGGTTCTCTCCGTCCGCTCGCTCGGCCACCGCTTCAAGGAAGGGCTGATCATTGAAGGCCGTGAGCTCCGCTTCAGCCCGGTCAGGCATTTCGGGCATCGCCAGCCGCTGCTCATCGGCGGAGTGAGCCGGGCCGATGAAGTCGAGCAGCGCGGCCGACGCGAGCGCAGGGGACTTGGGGTCGCCCTTCTTCTTCGCCTTCTTCTTGTCGAGCTGCGAAGGGTCGAGCAGCCGCTCGCGGACGAATCGCGGTCCCCCCCAGGGCCAAAGCTGCCGAGGGTCCAGGCGCTGTAACAGACTCCCTGGCGGGGGTCCGCCTCCGTTCACCTTGGCCATGTCCACTCCCTAAAAGGCCTCCATTGGTTGCTGCAAGGCATAGACGAAGTTCAGGACCTCGGCGACCGCGTCGTAGAGCTCCTCCGGGATCTCCTCGCCCACTTCGATCCGGACCAGAGCGTTGGCCAGGGGAACGTTCCGCATCACCGGAACCCCGTACTCCTTGGCCAGCGCGAGGATCTTCTCCGCTTTGAACCGAAGCCCCTTGGCCACCACCCGCGGCGCCTGGTCCTTCTCCTTATCGTACTTCAGCGCAACGGCGATCTCACCCTGCTCGCCTTGGCCATAATCGTCATACGGGGGAGGCGCCATCGATACTCACCATCATAGGCGGTGTGGGGGCTCACGGGTAAGGGCTTGAGAGGCAATAGGGCGGCCGTAAATCGCCGCCGAGGCGCCCGACTGGCGCGAAGCGAGGAAGGGCGCATACCGAGCGTATGTAACCGACGAGCGACAAAGCCAGCCGAGATGGATCGGCGGCTAGAAGGGTCGGCTTATTGCCTCTCAAGCCCTAAATCGCGCCCAGCTCTGGTGGAGGCCGTAAACGAAAGCGAGGACCTCGGCCACGCCGTCATAGAGCTCGGGAGGGACCTCTTGACCCACCTCGTGCTCCAGCAGGGCTCGAGCCAGTGGAACGTTCCGGACCAAGCAGATCTCGGAATCCCGGGCGATCGCCTTGATCGCTTCGGCACGGGCGTCCACCCCCTTGAGCAGGATGATCGGGGCGGCGTCGCCCGGGGCGAACTTCAGCGCGACCGCGACGTGGTCGGGATTGGTCACGACGACATCCGCGCCTTTCACCGCATCCATCTGAGCCCCTTCAATAATCTCCTGATGCATCTGCTTCCGGTGGGACTTGTGGTGGGGATCGCCTTCCGACTCCTTGAACTCTCGCTTGATCTCCTCCTTGGTCATCATGAGATTCTTCATGTACGCGCGGCGCTGAAACCAGACGTCGACCACCGCGAAGAGCAGGAAGAGCAGGCCGATCCGAATGACGACCAGGTAGATCAGATGTCCCAGGACGGCCAAGGCGTCGGCCGCATCGCCCCGCACGGTCAGCGCGACCGTCCTGATCGAATCCCGGACGGCGGTGTAGCCCATGTAGATTGCTACAAACATCTTGAGGTTCGACTTGAGGAGCTCGAACAGCTGCTTCTTGGAGAACAGGTTCTTCGCGCCCGACAAGGGATTGATCCGGTTGAGCTGCGGCTCGAGGGCCTTGGCTGAAACGAGCGGACCCACCTGGAGAAAATCGGTGATCATTCCGATCAAGACGCAGGCCACCATAACCGGCGCGCTCATCAGGATGATCGTAATCCCCCCGCGATAAAGAAGGCCGAAGGTGGCGCGTGGCAGCTCGGAAGAAGGCTGGCTGATCAGGTCGATCGCCGCATGAAAGAACTTCACGATCTCGCCCTGGGCATAGGGCCAGAACAGCTTGAAGGTGCCGAGCCCCAACATGAAGACCAGCGTGCTGGACAGGTCCCTGCTCTTCCAGATCTGGCCCTGCTTCCGGGCGTCGTCGATCTTCTTTTGGGTAGGCTCTTCGGTTTTTTCGCCCGAATCTGACTCGGCCATGGGTGCCTCTTCAGAGCCTGTTGAACTGGCCTACTGCGGGGCCCATATGCTGCGTTGCGGTCCCCCTGGCGTGCTCACGTACATCTTTGTACGCTCCGCGCGCCAGGTTCCACCGCGCCTTGCATCTGGGCCTCCTCGCGACGCCCATTTCAACAGGCTCTCACGCCAACAACCTCAGCGCCTCGTTGAACAACTTCAGCACGCTTTCGAACTCGATGAATATGCGGTCGGCGATCATGTGGATCGTCAGGAGCACCATCATAGTGACCGCAAGAGGCCGGATGGTAAGCGACACGAAGAAGATTTGAACTCGGGGCACCACGCGATTGATCACACCCAGCGTGATTTCGATTAACAGCGACACCAGGACCGAGGGCGCGGCGAGCGCGAGCGCGATACTGAGCAGCTTCGACGACGCCCGGATCACGTTGTCGAAGAAGGGCCAGAGACCACTGGAGAAGTGCGGGAACTCGTGGAGCGGCACGGCCAGCAAGCTGTCCGCGAGCCCGTTGATCACGATGTGGTGGCCGTTCAACGTGAGGAACAGGGCCACCGTAAGCTGGGTTTTCAGATTCGCGAAAAGCGACGCATTCAGTTGAAGCTCGGGGATGAAAAGCTGGGCCTGATTCGAGCCCGACACCGTATCGATCAACGTTCCCGCCGCAACCGCTGCTTCGAAGATTGCGTTCAGGACGAAAGCGAGGCTCAGACCGATGAAAATCTCCTTCACCAGCAGACCGATGTACGGAATCGCCGCCATCGGGATCTTGCCCATGCGCGGGTAGACCCCGGGGAAGAGGACAACCGCCAGGGTGAGCCCGATTCCGATCTTCACCTCCGCGGGAACGGTGTCTCCCCCCAGGAAGGGCGACAAGATCAGCGCAGGCAGGATCCGCGAGACCAGGAGCGCGCCGGTGGCGATCACCAGAGTCAGGTTCGACTCCAGGGTCAGCTTGGTCATCGCCTCCGCGAGCGTCACGATCGAATCACCGAATCAGCTGTGGGAAGTGATCAAAAATATTGAAGGTGAACCGGTAGATCTGACTGCCGATCCACGGGCCCAGGAGCCCAAGAAAGATCAACGTCGCAACCATCTTCGGCGCGAAGTTCATGCTGGTCTCGTGGATCTGCGTCGTCGCCTGGAACACCGCCACGGAGAACCCGATCAGCAATGCCACCAGAACCACCGGGGTGGAGACCACAATCACGAGGAGCAGCGCCTCCTGAGTGATGAAGATCAGTTTGTTCATAGATGCACCTCTAGCCCGAATATTTCACAGCGTGAGCACTGCGGCGAAGCCTGTCGGCCTGCGGATGGCGTGCTCGCTCTTTCCTCGTGCGGCGTGCATCAGCACGCCCCCTCGGTCATCTCTGCGCTTGCCCCCCTCGGCTTCGACATCCTGCACCTCGTTTCGCTCACGCTGTGAAATATCCGGGCTAGAGGTAACCCACCACCAGGCCCTTCGCGATCAGGTACCAACCGTCCACCAGTACGAAGAGCAGGAACTTGAACGGCATCGAGATGGTGTTGGGCGAGAGCATGTTCATGCCCAAGGCCAGAAGGATGTTGGCCACCACCATGTCGATCACGATGAAGGGGACGAAGAGGATGAAGCCGATCTGAAAGGCTTCTTTGAGCTCCGAGACCACGAACGCCGGGATGATCACCATGAAGTCCGCGTCGGTCAGCTCCTTGCGGTCCTGCTCGCTTCGCATCTTCCGGGCCAGGTTGAAGAAGAGCGAGCGATCCTTGGCGTTGACCTTCTTGAGCAGGAAGTCACGCAACGGCTCCCTCGCCTTGGCACCCGCTTTGAGCAGCTTGCTGACCGTCTCGCCGGAGATCACCTCGCCGCGGGTATTCTGAATGTCGACCTCCGAGGTTCGGTACATCGCCAATCCGACCGGAGCCATGATGTAGATCGTCAGGATGATCGCCAGCCCCGTGATCACCTGGGTCGGCGGAATCTGCTGGGTTCCCAGCGCAGATCGGATGATCGACAGGACCACCGAGATCTTCACGAAGCTGGTCAACATCAGGATTACGAACGGGACCAGCCCCAGCGCCGCCAGCGCCAGGATGAGCACCAAGGGGCGTGAAGTGACACTGTCCCGCGCCAGGAGGTCTGGCCCTTTCTTCTGCGCAAAGGCAATGGCGGGCCCGGCCAATGCGACAAACGCGAGCAAACGAGAGGTCAGAGCGCGTGTCACGAGGGATCTCGTCTCGAGAGAAGCTTCGCCAGGAAGGGAGAGCTGGAACCGTCTGACTTGGGCTGCTCCGGGTTCATTGATTCCGCATTCAACCGTGACAGCAGCGAGACGCCAGAATCTCCGCTGCCCAGGAGGAGGAAATCTCCAGCGACCTGAACCACGAACAAGGAGTGGCGTTGGCTTAAGGGGACCCGTTCCAGGATCGTCACGACGGGCTTGCGGCCTACTGGAATTGCCCGCACTCCCATCAGCCGCCTGAGCCCCAGGTTCAGGGTCAGGTAGATCAGGGCAACGACCAGGGCCAGGACCAATGCCGTCCTGACCAGGGCGGCGCCCATACCTCCCAACGTCTCGGGCAGGGGGGAGTCGCCGCTCGGCGGCTCTTCCGGGCGGGTGCTCGAAACAGGATCAGCCCAGGCCACTGACGGTGTCACTGCCAGCGGGATCCCGGGCCCCGCCGCACCGCTTAGGAGCGAGATCAGGCCCCAGCGGGCCAAGGCGCTCCTGGGGAAGATAGACATCGTGCTCCTTCGGCTCTAACCAGCGAGAGAGAGAATCCGCACACCCAGGTGGCCTTCCACTTCGACCAACTCGCCACGGGCCACGATCTTGCCGTTGACTGAGAGATCTACCGGCTCGCCCGGCACGCGGTGGAGATCGATCACCTGACCAACCTTTAGCGACACCACCTCTTCCGCGCTCGCCGAGACGCGCGAAAGCTCGACCGCAATTTGAAGCGGGATGTCATTCAGAAGCTCAGATCCTTCGCCGCTCATCTCGCTGCTGCCTTCACTCATCGTCTTTCCTCCTGAGCCTGCAGAGCCTGCTGAGCCCAACCCGCTGGCTCCATGGGATAGGTCGCCGGGGCTGGTGGCCTCATCGTAGTCGCTGTCTTCGTCGGCCTCGGCCTCCTCTTCACCCAGCTCCGGAGGGTCAAGCTCGTCAAGATCCTCTTCGTCGTCACGGTCAGGACCATCTTCATCCGACAGAGCCTCCGCCGCCTCTTCTTCCTCCTCCCCCGGCTCTCGCGCGTGGCGCCCTTCTCCTCCGGCCACGAAGCCCAGCACCTTCGCTTGGTAGCGACCCTCCACGACGGCGACCTGAGCCTTGAAGTGGCCGACCCGGCCAAGCCCTACTCTCAGAGATGCCGTTCCGGGCTGACCCAAGTCCGGCCTGGCCGAGACGCCGTCGATCAACACCACGTCACCCGACTGGAGCCCTGCCAGGTCTCCATTGGTGATCTCGCCCGTCCCGATCTCCGCCCGGATCCAGGTCTTCACACCCTTCAGCCGAGAGATGTTGTCCTGCATCTCGCGGGCTCGCCGCGCTCGGCGCTCCTGTCCTCCTCGGGGAGGATTGGTCATGCCAACCACGGTCGAGGGGATGAACAGCCGCACGAAGCCGGCGTGGTCGCCCAAGCACGCTTTGAATTGAAGTACCGCGACCTGCGGCTCGTCTCCCAAAACGGACACCGCCTCATTGACTGAGCGCGCGATCCCCTCCAGCCGCATACGGGGCAGGCCCGGCTCGATGTTGGGTGCGAGGGCTCGGAGCGCTTCCAGGACTACGAAGCTCATCACCCCTTCATCGATGTCGGAGAGTGGCCGGAGGGCGGCCGCCTCGACTGCGCCCCCCAGGAGTGTGTCGATGGTGGCATGCGCCAGCCCCAGCTCGACTTCCAGGAAGCCCCGGCTCTTGTGGGGCGCGGGAGCGACAATCGCCAGGAAGGTGGGATCCGCAACATACTTTCGTAGCTCTCGCGGTCTGATCGCGTGCATGTAGTCGACGAGGAAGCTAACCTCGGTGTCGAAGAGCGCCTTGAGCCGGCTCTTGATGCTCTCCACCGCGCGCCCCGAGGCGGCGGCGGACGGCAGCAGCCACTCCAGGCGCTGAATCAGGAGCTGTTGGGCGCGAGAGACCTTCTCCAGATCTTGAAAAGCGTACGGACGCCAGGGTTTGTGACTGCCGGACGAGAGCACCGTGGAGCGACTTCGGCCGGTCCTCTCTTCAGTCTTCTCACGGCTCACTGGGCTCAAGCCGTAGCCTCAATCCGGAGCTCTTCCAGCGTGAGGCCGCGCCCCTTCAAGGCGCGGCTTAGCTCACCCTTCCTCTCCTCCAGCAGCTTGAGCACTTCCCGGTCCTTCCCAGAGAAGACCGCCTTGATCCGGCCCTTTGAACCGGCCACGCGGATGTTCAGGCCGCTCAGAACATTGCTTCTCAATGAAATCTGGAACTCCGCCTCGCCGGCCGCGTTGACACCCACGCGTACCCGCTCGACGATCCTCTGAGCGATCTCATTGGCCAGCGCCCGGAGACGGGCCGAAGCCCCGGAGTCCTTGGGCTTCGCGAGGGGGGGCGGAGCCAGAAGAGCGGGATTCAGCCGGAAGCTCGGCGAGGCATCGTTGTCTTTCGAGCTCTGACCTCCTCCTTGACCCTTGCTCCCACCATCCCGATCGACTGTTCCCCGCTTCTGCGGTTCTTTTCCGGAAGCTGCACGGTCACTGCGCGCATCCCCCTGATCGTTTGCCTCCTTCCGACGGCCGCCAAGCTGGCCGCGAGTCTCCTGACCATCCAACTCGCGACCTGACCGAAGAAGCTCCTCGCCCTGCTCCGAGGCTTGCAGCTCCTCTTTGTCGAAGGACTCGATCTCGCCCCGGTCCTTCTGAAAACGCTCTTCGCGCAAGGAGAGCGACTGACGGCCCTGCTCCTTCTCGAGCTGCTCGCCCTCCTGCTGCTGGGCGACCGCTGTCCGGGTGATCATACCCTTGGCGCTGCGAAACGCGTCCCGCCCACGTCCCTCTTCGAGCTCCTGGCCGGCCTCCAGGGAGTGATTCAGGTCGGATTCGGACTTTTGGCTTTTTAGCTTCTGCGAAAAGGCGCGCTCACCGGTGTAGCGCTCCTTGACTCGCACCTCTTGCTGCCGCTGCTCGAGCCGCCGGCGTTCGATCTCTCGAGCTTCCGCGCGGTCATCTTCAATTCGGCTCATGGTCCTGCTCGCTTCCTATCGGGGGGAACTCCCCCCGAGCCCCCCGCACGTCGGACTGGCCAAGCCAGTTCCTCCGTGCCTATCCACCCCTCAGCTTGGCTCATGGTCCTGCTCTTCCCGGACGCGTGCGAGGTGGAGTGCGTTCCCAATCTCTTCCTGCACCAATTCCTCCCGTTGCTCGCGGCGGTGCTTGACCTCTTTCTTCCAGTTCTCCTGGTGCTTCTCGATCGCCTTCAGATCCTTCGCGGCCTCAGCCATCTCCTGGCGCCGGCTTTCCACCAGCTTCTCGGCGCCCTTTACGGCCTCCTTCTGGCGTTCGATGTTCAGCTCAACCTGAACCTCGTCGTCCTTCAGCCGATTCTCGAAGCGGTTCATGTTGACCAGACCGCCCGCTTCGGTCCCCTTGGCCAGGACTTCCTGGAGGAAGGCCGCCACCTTCTCCTTGCGCTCGCGGCGCCGACGCTCCAGATCCGCCTCCAGCCGCTTGAGCTCCGCCTGCTGCTTCGCTAGCGCCTGAACGGCGTCGGTAAACGCCTGTTCGGCGGCCTCCTTGGCCCGCTCACGAATCTCGAGCAGTGTCTGTAGACGGTACGGAGGCATCTCTACCTACATCTTAGCGGTCACTCCGCGAACAGCGCCACCAGCTGGCCGATCGTCTCTTCAAAGGGGGCGTTTTCCTCGGTGGTCTGCTTCAGGAACTCAATGATCGCGTCATATTTATCGATGGCGTAGTCGGTCCGCGGATCGGTTCCGTACTGGTAGGCTCCCAGGAGGATCAGGTCGCGCTGCTTCTCGTAGGTGGCCAGGGTCTCGCGCAATTTCGCCGCGGCCCTTTTATGCTCCGGCTCGACGATCCCGGTCATCACACGGGAGAGGGACGCCAGTACGTCCATCGCAGGCCACTGATTGCGCTCGGCGATCTCTCGATTGAGGATGAAGTGGCCGTCTAGAATACCGCGGACTTCGTCGGCAATTGGCTCTTCCATGTCGCCGCCCGCCACCAGCACCGTGTAGATCGCGGTGCAGCCTCCGCGGTCGGAATTGCCGGTTCGCTCCAGGATTCTGGGGAGCATCGAGAACACCGAGGGCGGATAGCCCTGTCGTGCAGGGGGCTCTCCGATTGCCAGACCGATCTCGCGTTGAGCGCGAGCCAACCGGGTGACGGTGTCGAGCATGAACATCACGTTTCCGCCACGGTCGCGGAAGTACTCGGCGATCGACGTCGCCACGAAGGCGGCGCGGAGACGAACCAAGGCGGGCTGGTCGGAGGTCGCGCAGACCACAACCGACCGCTTCAGTCCCTCCTCGCCCAGGGAGTCCTCGATGAACTCTCGGACCTCGCGACCACGCTCGCCGATCAGCGCGATGACGTTCATCTCGGCCTGGGTATTGCGGGCGATCTGGCCCATCAGGGTGGACTTACCCACACCCGATCCGGCGAAGAGGCCGATACGCTGGCCCTCGCCCACGGTGAGCAGCCCGTCGATGCATCGGAGCCCCAGGGGCAGCGGCCGCTCGATCCTTCGCCGGGTGAAGGGATCCGGCGCGTCGCGGTCCACCGACCACTCGGTCAGCCCGTCCGGAAGGGGTTTCCCGTCGATCGGCTGCCCCAAGCCCCCCAGGACGCGACCCAGCAGGCCATCGCCTACGCGAATCGAAAGGGGGCGACCGGTGGGAACGACTTCGCTGTCGGGACCGATGCCCTTGAGCTCGCCCAAGGGCATCAACATCACTTCATCGCCCTGGAAGCCGACCACCTCGGCCATCACCTCGGATCGGTTCTTTCCCCTGACCTGAACCACCTCGCCGATTCGCACACCGGGAACGGTGGCCCGAATGACCAGACCGGCCAGCTCGGTGACGCGACCGCGGACACGTACGGTCGAAGCCTCCTTCACCAACTGTAAATATTTCTGGAGATCGATAGCCATTAGTAGCCACCTGGCAGAGGCGAGGAGGAGAAGCCAGCCATCACGCCGGCTCCTCTCGGCGCCCGGCTGAACCGGCGGGGAGCAAGACGTCTCGAAGCATCTCCAGCTGGGTAGAGAGCTGAGCGTCAACCACCCCGGAATCGGTCTCAATCACTACGCCATGAAGAGCGACGTCGGGATCTTCGCGGATGCCGACGTCCGTCATCCGGCCCAGGAGATCCATCAACCCCTTTCGCTTCTCGCGCAAAATGGCGGCATCCTTTGGATTGAGACGGAGCACCAGCTGCTTCGCGTTTCGAACGTTCTCGATCGCCTTGGCGCAGATCTCCACAACGAGCTGAGGGTCGCGCTGCAGATCGCGGCCAAGGATCTTCTCGGCCACCTTCATTGCCAGCTTGATGATCTCGGTCTCCACCCCCGCCAGCATCTCACCGCGCAGGCGATGATTCTCCGCCCACTCTTTGGTCACCTCCGCGAGCCCCTGCTGCCGGCCTGCCTCCCTGGCGTCTTGGTGAACCTTCTCCCGTTCCCGCTGCGCCTCCGCTACGATCTCCGCCGCCTTCCTGTGAGCGGACTCGATGATCGCCTGCGCCTGCTGGTGCGCGTCGAAGACCTCCCCATCGAGGATGGGACGCCTGCCCCGCGCCACTGACACCTCGCGGTCTCCGGCCGAGGTCACTTCATTGAGCGTGTCTCCCTTGATGACTTTTCCGGCAGCCATGACCCATCCTTTCAGGAACCGCCCGCAGGCCCCCGTCGACCCGAGGTACGGCCCCCAGCGCCGCCGTTTCCACGCGCGCTGGGTGACAGCAGGTTGCCGCCTGGCAATACGGCCCCTTCGGACCGACCCCCGGAACGCGCGTCGGGGCGCGACGAAGACGCTAGCCGCAACGGGGGCTCAATAACGCCCGAATCGTTCAGCCGCTCGAGCTCGGACACGACCTCGGACCGGCCCCCATCTCCCGAAAGGGAATGCCTGCGCTCTTCGCGGATCCAGTGAACAAGCAACTTCGCGAGATCGCCACGGTGGCGCTCGACAAGTCGCGCCGCGAACTCGGGCGATTGAGCGAGGCAAGCGCGAGCCAACCACTGAGTCCCGGCGCTCCTGAGAATACTGCTCGGGTCCTTCTCCCAGGTCCCGTGGGCCGAGAGCGCCTCCCGTGCGTCCTCTTCGGCGAGCGCGCGATCAAAGGCGGAGTGCACCGCCTTCGCGACCGCTCTCCTGAGGTCCGGCGCAAGGCCATTGAACAGCCCTTCCCGCTCTTCGGCGGGAAGTCCCGCAAGCGCGGTGGCGAGGGCCCGAACCCCCAGCCGATCGCAAACGGTGAGCAACTCCCGGCTTTCCAGCAGAAGAAGGTCTGAGAACTTGAAGATGCCGCGCTTGGGGGCATTCCGCGCCAGGCTCTGCTCGAGACGATCTCTCACGATCGAAAGGACCTCGGGGTTGAGCTCTCGGCGCAGTCGCAGATTGGAGTGAGGAAGGGTCCGACGCACGGCATCGGCCAGGTTGGCCGGCAAACCCCGGAGAATTACCTCGACCACCGAGCGGCGTTCCCCTTTCAGGAGCTTCGAGACCTGCTCCGGATCGGCCGAGCCCAACCGGGTTCTTCGAGAGGTGACCAGCCTCTTCATTTCTTGGACAAAAAGTGGGATTCGCTTCTCCCTAGGGATGTTCTGGATCTCGTCCGCCCGGTGGCGAAGGAGCGCCTGCTCCTCCTCCGGCAGATGCTTGAAGCAGGCGATTGCGTCCGCGCCACCGAAGGTCAGCGCGGTGAGTAGCAACATCGTCTGGCGCTTGCTCAGGCCACTAAAGTAGGCATCCACTCAGGCTTCCGGGGGACGCGTGCGGCGGACACCTCTCAGCGACGGTGTCGCCGAGGAGCCACCACGGAGGAAGGTCCATGCGGTGAAACCTGCCAGGGCGATGATCAACAGCGCCGCCAGCCCCACCGCGATTTTGAAATCCCGTGCGCTCGACGCGGTCATCCGGAAGATCAGGACCTCCTGAAGACGGGTCTCTGGGCTGGTGTCGGCGGTTGGGACCGTCGCCTGGCTCAGCAGCACCGTGACCGCTTCGCTGCGCATCTCAGGAATCGCGGTGGCGACGAACTGGCGAATCTGCGCCTCGGTGAGTGGAGGACGCCCATCCAGGGGCGAGCGGTATTTGACCACCACCGAGGCCGACGGGATCGCCTTCTTCTCCGGCTGAGTGAGGTCGTTGACCTCCGGCATGTTGACGATGGTCTGCGCTTCAAGGACTCCATCGATCCGCTGAAGCGCGGAGCTGACCTCACCTGAGTAGGCCTCGAGCATCATTGCCCGTTCCTCGGTTTGGGTCGGAATCATGCCTTTGGACTCTCGAAACATGGCGAAGCCTTTCGGCTTGGTCTGCGGCAGTGAGTGCTCGCGCAGCAGCTCGGCGGCCTGCCCGTAGTCCCGGCGTGGCACCCGGATCAGGTAGGTCGGCTCGTTGCCCTCCTCCTCCCGCATCTTGTCGGCCTGGATGTCGTTCTTGCGCAACAGGACCAGAATCTCGTTGGCGTCCCTCTCTGTGAGGGCGTGCTGCAGCTCTTCGGAGCAACCGACAAGCCCGATTGCGAGGACGATCGTCAACCAAGAGAAACGGACAGATAGGGTTCGGTTCACAATGGGCCCGCGACCTGCTTAAACTTGGGTGCGCAGCGTGTCCTTCAAGCCGGTAGTCGCCTTCTCCACCACTTTACCGGTGAGCTCCAGCTCCTGCGAATAACGGTAGATTCCTGCCTGCAGCGCAATCAGCTCGCTGGAGGAAAATTCCTTTCCCGTGAGCCCTTCGCTCAGGATCTGCTCCATCACGCCCTGGCCGCGCTCGAGGTCGTCGACCATCTTGGTCATTAGATTCACCGCCATCCCCGGCTTCTCCGAGGCGCCGACCGGGATCGGGGCGCCTTCGGTCAGAGCGCCGTCGGCCCGCACCGGCTCCCAGGCCCCGTCGTTGACGTTGCTCAGATCGTCGGTTGGGCTGACGTTGTCGTCGGGAAGGAACTGGGCGTCGGCGGAGGCGTTGGAGGACGGATCCTGAAGGACTTGATCAAACTTTGACGCCCCCAGCTTGGTGGGCTGGGCTGCTCCCCCCGTCGCCGCTCCCTGGCTGCTTTGCTGAGCGATCTCCGTCGCCGAAATGAGACTTCCCGTCGTTGCGAGCGCCATGACTGCTCCTCCTGCTCTTCACGCCAGAAGACGTGCTTGTCCCCGAAGAGGGTTCCGCAGGCTTCCCTTCCGCCTCTTCGCGCAGAAGGTCCTTCAGTTTGTCCACTGCCCGCGCATGAAGCCGCGAGGCCCAGCTCTTGGACTGGCCAATCTCCGCCCCGGCCTCTTCCAAGGTCTTGGCATTGAAGTAGTAGCCCTGAAGTAATTTTCGCTCTTTCTCAGGAAGTGTTTCTATCGCTGCACGCACCCGTTTTTTCAGCTGTTCCAGCTCGATGCGCTGGTCGGCCGGAAGAGATTCGTCCGGAAGATGGGCCCCATCCGCCCCATCGCCCCCCATCGCGTAGACCACCGCGAGGCCGGTCATGCTGCTGGTGAGATCGCGGACGTCGTCGTCAAACGAGGTCGCGCGACCTCCACCTCCCTCGCGGTCCGAAAGGTTGCTCAGGTAGACGGTTGCCCGCTCATCCAGATAAGCGCTCCGCGCATCCGCACCCTTGAGCACGCCCATCTTTCGGAGGCCGTCGAAGATGGCGCCCTTGATGCGGTAGTGCGCGAAGGTCAGGAAGTTCGCACCGACCTTGGGGTCGAACCGCTCCGCCGCTTCCAGAAGGCCGACCTGCCCATAGGAGATCAACTCTTCCAGCTCGAGGTTAGCTGAAAACTGCTTTCGGACAGACGCTGCCAGCGACCTCACGTAGGGGCCGTACTTTTGCAGAATCACCTTTTTGTCTTCAGCAAGACTCAAAAGTGGCTCATCCCTTCGACAGAATCTGGTCCACCAACCGAATCAGGTTCGGATCCTGGTTGGCCTTGTTCCGAACCGTTTCTTCCAACTTCCGGCTATCGATTCGCAGCTTCCTCTTCGTCGCGTAGGAGGCCGCCTCCGCGAACAGCTGCTTTCGTGCCTCGTCCTTGGAGATCTTCCCCAGTTTGAGCTCTTGAGCCAGTGCTTGCGCCCGGGTGCTCAAGGGGTCGACCGCCTTCGTACCTAATCCTACCACCTCGCCGGTGCCTTGGGCAGCGGAGGCCCCTCCGGCCCCCTGGGTGCCGCCCACCCGGCCCGTGAAAGCGCCGGAAACTCCACTCGTGGAACCGGCCCGCTCGCTGGAGCCGGCTCCCTGGGAGCCTCCGGATCCTGAAGTGCCTTGGGGGCCTTTACCCCCTCGTACTCGTCCCACTGCCATCGGGAGCTCCTCCTGAATGCTTACGCTTTACCGCTTTGCGCCTCGGGCCTCGGGCTTCACACTTGGGGCCTTAGCAGCATAGATCACTTTCCCGGCTTGCGCGGCGGGAGCACCCCTGCCTCTTTGGCTTCCAGGAGTGCCTGCGCCAACCGCGCGCCATCTCCGTCCGGATCGGCATCGAGTGCAGCCTGGATCTCTTTCATGGCCTCCGGCACTTTACCCATGAACAGCAGGGCTTCGGCGGCGTAGGCGCGCGGCAGACCCGAGCGGGGAGAGATCCTTTGGGCTCCCCGGTAGGCCTGCAGGGCTTTCGCGTGACGTCCCAACGAGAACTCGAGCGTTCCCAGGGCCAATGCGGGGGTATCGCTCTTCGGCATGAGCGCCGAAGCCCCCGCAAAAACCTCCCGGGCGCGGTCGAACTGCCCCATCTCCATCCAGAGATAGCCGCACTCGAGCAGTAGCATGGCGTCCCGCTTGGAGGTGGGTACCAGGCTGCCCTCGATTTCGGTGTTTTCCATCAGCGGACGTTGGCGATCGTGTTCTTCACGGTGTCGTGGCGAACTTTGAGGACGTTGGAGACGGTCTGAAAGACCTGTACCTCATGCTGCATTGTCAGCTGTAGGTTAAGCAAGCGGTACTGATCGTCGATCGAGCTGGAGAGCTGGCTCGAGGCGAGCGTCTCCGGAGCGGCCGAGGAGACCGGCGTGACGTTGGTGCCGGTGTAACCGCTGCCGGTCGTCGGCAGACCACCTACAGTACCCCCCGAGGTCGGAATGCCACTGCCGGTTCCACCGCCGGGGGTCGTGTCGGTTGGTACCGGCGTGATACCCGCAGCATAGGCGTACTGATTGGCGACCCCGCCCCCCCCGCCGCCGTAGGAAGCCATGGTGGTCGACTGCCCGGAAGAAAGACCGTTGCTCATGGTCCCGACGGACGAGACCGCCGCCGAGACGATGGCGCCACCCGGAACCAACGGGGCAGCGATCGCCGCACCGCTCGCTACCGCGCCCGCCGCTTGATTAATGCCGGCCTTCACCCGCTCGCCGAAATCGGTCTTCGGCGTCTGCCGGGGAACGCTCAGATTGGTAGACAGCCGGACCGGAATCGGGTCGATGCGGTTCGGGCCGGGAGGGCTCTGGTAGCTCATGATGTCTCCAACTCAGGTGAGGAATTCACCTCAACTATCAATTGGATTATCGATTCATGAGAAATCGAGTTGCGGCCTGATCGGCCAGAGGCTCATTCTTCTAGGGATTGTGTTCCTGTTCTAGCTTTCTGCGAACTTCCAGCAAATGGGTGATCAGTGCCTGGCACTGGTCGAGCGCCTTCTCCACCTTCTTCGCTCGATCTTGGCGGGGCCCCTTTAGAGCCGCGAGCTCCTGCCGCAGTGCTTCAAACACGGCCTCGACCTGATCCTCACCGAGGGACTCAACAAGTCCCTCCAGGGTTGGATAGTTGGCCTCATCGGACGGGTCGATCACAGATAAACCATAGATAAGACGAGGCGTTCACACAAGGGAACGACCATTCTGGCCCCGGTTCGACGCTCGAAGCTCATCCGGGCTCACCTTCCAGCGCCGGTGCAGCCAGAGCCATTGTTCAGGATATTTCCGCACGTAGCGCTCGATGATCCCGGTCAGAGCCGCGGTATGCCGCTGGATTGCCTGGGCCGAGGATTTCGCCTCCGGGACTGGGATGGGCCCCTCCAGGAACAGCCGCAGACCCCTCTCTTCACGGACAGCCATCGCCACGAAGGTCGGGGACCCGGTCCGGAGCGCTGCGGCAGAAAGGGCCGGTGAGGTGGAGGCGCGGTGTCCAAAGAACGGCACCGGGACCCCACGGCCACCCGGTAGCGCCTGATCGATCAACACCGCTACGATCTCACGGCGCCGCAGCGCCCGAATCATCTGCGAGATCGCGCCGCGCGGTGGAATCAGCTTCAACCCAGCCTCGAGGCGACTCTGAACGATCCGGTCGTTCAGGGCACCCTTCAGGGGTCGGACAACCGCGTTCAGGACCAACCCCCGCCGGGCGATCACCTCGCCTAAGAGCTCCCAGCTTCCAAAATGGGCGGTCGCCACGAGCGCTCCGCGCCCGAGCGCGAGGGCCCGCTCAAACCCCTCCCAGTTCTCGATCCGGAGCCGTGTTTCGCGCTCCCCCTGCTCCAAACCCACCGAGGTCAGGGCCTCCAGTCCGGCATGGGCCAGGTTCACGTAGGCCGCGCGGGCGATGCGACGCCTCTCGGCGGCGGAGCGCTCCGGGAAGGCCAGGGCCAGGTTGTCGAGTGCGACTCGACGGCGTAGGCCCAGCGCATAGGCGAGACCACCCAGCGCGCCGCCCAG
>JBGTHI010000377.1:0-2044 GCA_041746295.1 Myxococcaceae bacterium | reverse complement strand
GACGGCATCGTCTTCGGTCGGGTGGATTTTGTCGGCTCGCTCGGCAAGGGCCGCGAAGCGGTCCACTCCGACGAAGTGGTAGACTGCATCTGCGAGGTGGCGCGACGCTGCAAGGCTTCGGGCCTGGAGTTGGTGGTCGGTGGAGCGGTGACGCTTCAGTCGGCGCCCTCGCTGCGGAAGGTGAGAGCGATCCACCTGGATCGCTTCGAGACCCGGAAGATCGTCTTCTCCGCGGATCTTCTGGACCGCGATGACGTAGAGGACGCGCTTGCGTTGGCAGGCGAGTTCGAGCTGCTCTGGCTGCAAAACAAGCGCGCCTACTATCTGGAGCTGGGAGGCGAGGATCTGAGCCGCATCGAGATGCTCTCCAAGCGTTTCGAGCAGGCGCTTATCCGGGCGGCTTGATAGGAAGGACCCATGGCGCGATTGTGGTTGAAGTCGATTTTGGCGGGATCGTACATCTCGCTCGCGTTCCTGGGTATCGAGACCTGGCTTACATTGGAGGTGACGGGGGGCGCCGGCATCCATTTTGATACCAAGGGCCCCTTCGCCATCATGCTCCAGAAGATCCCCTGGGATCTCGCTTGGGTGATGGCCAAGGTGGCGGTGGTGTATGCGCTTGGCGGCGCGCTCCTGGGCATCTCGGCGCGCGCCCTCAGCATGAGGTTCAAGAGCCGGTACCGGCCCGCCCTGTTCGGGCTCGAGTACGCCGCACTGCTGGCAGGGCTCGGGTTCTACCGCGCGATCGAGCGGCCCGCCCTCTTTGACGATCTCCCGGGCATCGAGCCGCTCCTGGCCTTCTTGATGAACCGTGCTGCGCCCTGGATGGCGCTGGCTGCCCTAGCCGCTTGGGTTGGCCTCCATTTCCTGGTGCCGCCGGAAGGCCCGCGGACCCGCGAGGCGTTGAGGACAGTTGCGGCATTGTTGCCGGTGGCGATGTTGTTGGGCCCAACGCTGCCTGAGCTTAGGCCCCTTGGCTCATCCGGCTCCACCGCCGCCGCCAAGCCGCTTCTGGTGCTGATCGGGATCGACGCGTTTCGCCCGGACCGTCTCACCGGGTCGAACGGGAACCAAGCGGTGGCCCCCGTGGCCCCGAATGTCGAGCAGTTCCTCCGTGACGCCACCCTGTTTAAGCAGGCCTACACTCCCATCGCTCAAACCGAACCCGCCTGGCGCAGTCTCCTCACCGCTCGGTGGCCCACGCGGACGGGAGTCCGCTACCCGCTTACCGGCGAGACCCATCGGTTGAAGCTTCCGACCTTCGCGGAGATGCTGGACGGGGCCGGCTACGCCACCTCGTTCTCGACCGACTGTGCCCGATTCAACCATCAGGAAGAGGATTCCGGGTTTGCCCAGCGCAGTCAGCCTCCCGGCGGCCTCGTCAACTTCGCGCTGGAGAAGCTCCGGTTTCGGGGGGTGGGCCTGTTCGCCAGCAATGCGTTGGGGGCGCGCCTCCTTCCGGAGATGGTCCTCAACCGCGCGCTGGCAGGGCTCTATGATCCGGGTCTCTACATTCGAGAGGTCGGCGACCGGCTGGTGGCCGCATCCCGCAGCGGTCCCAGCTTCAACGCCATCCATCTGACCGCCGCGCATTTCCCCGGTGACCCGGTCTTCCCGTTTTACCGACAGGCGGTCTCTCCAAACGCCTCCCTGGCGGCTCGCACCCGGATGCATTTCGCGCTGATCACGCCGTCGGACACCACGGGGTCCGCCCACCGACTCGCTTCGCGCGAGGAGCAGGAACAGCTCTACGAAGAGCTGCTCTCCGAGGCCGATTGGCAGCTGGGCCAAATCCTGGGACGGTTGAAGAAGCTCGGCCTCTACGATGAAGCGATGGTGATGCTCTTCTCGGATCACGGGGAGAGCTTCCACGCCGACCGGCCCGAGCTGGATGGGGCGATGTCGGTCCACGGTGCGCGCATCTCCGAAGAGGAGAATCGAGTCCTATTGGCCGTGAAACTGCCCCGCTCGAAGGGAGCGGCGACTCCGCGAAGCGTGGAGACCCTGGTCCGTCTGATCGATATCGGCCCCACGTTCCTGGAAG
>JBGTHI010000376.1:0-2537 GCA_041746295.1 Myxococcaceae bacterium | reverse complement strand
AAGATGAAGCTGTCTACCTCGGCGAAGCCATTCCGGTCGTGCAGCCCGCGCTCCAGCTGGTAGCCGAGGAGCGCCCCCAGACTTTGGCCTTCGCGCGCCCCTTCGAACACCCCCAAGGCCTTTCGTACCCGCTCCGAAGTGAGGTTGACCGCCAGCGACTGCCGGTTCTGGGCGCCGGCATTGGAGAGGTAGCCGTTGCGGAGCACCGCCGCGGCGACCGCATGATTCTCGGAAGGGGCGTGGATGAAGCCGCCGTTGCTGGAGTCACGCAGGAGAGGTGCTTCGCCCCTCCGCTGGAAGTGCTTGGCCAGCTCCGGCTCCAGCTGAACCGGCGTCCGCACCCGGTTCTGGGGTCGGACCTGCTCCAACCAGGCGTAGGCGCCCAGATGAAGGCCGAGGCCCGCTTCCTCCTGCGCGCGCATCTGCTCCAGCTGGTAGGTGACCAGCCCCAGCCGCCAGCTGTCCAGCCGATAGGCGCAGAGGTCGATGTGCTCCAGAAAGGCCCGCTCCAGCCGCGCGGTCGAGGCGTCTTTGAGTCGCTCGAGGGCGGCAAGCTGCTCGCTTAGCCGAGAGGTAGAGGGGTGGAGACCGAGCTTGGAAGTGAGCCAATCGGTCACCTGGGTTGAAGGGCTTCCGGTGATCGCCGCTTCGGTCTTGTAGAGCGCCCCATAACGGCTCTCGGTGGAAGCGAGGGCCGCTTGGGATGGCTGAGCCACCTGAGCCACATGGATAAAGGCTGCGTCCTTGTGGGCGATGGAAACCGCGCTTTCGCTCAGCAGACCGGCCTGGAGGTGCGCTTGGAGGCTGCTGTCGTGGTAGCCGAGCTGCAGCGCGTGCCGCAGCATTAGATACAGCAGGGCGGTGGGTGGTCCAGCGGGGAAACCGTCTTGCCGGTAGAGCGCGTTGAGCGAAGTCCGGGCGGCGGTGAGCAGCCAGTCGAGGTAGTTTCCGCCGTCGGGCCGCGAAGGCCGGAGCTCTTCGACCTCCGAAGCCGGAGCATCGTCCACCACCGGTCCCTTGAGCTGTTCTTCCCGGCCCTTGAACAGCTTTTTCAGGAGCTCGGGTCGCTCAGCGCCGGAATAGCCCAGCCGCGCCAGCAGCTCCGGTGCGCTCCCCTTGATGGGAGCTTCCAGCACTGTCCTCTGCAGGAAGCCGCCGCCTGTGTAGAGAAGCTGGTTGTAGAGTTGGGTGGTGCTCTGGGCCATGCGCGAGGAGAGCTCGGCCGAGGTGGGGTGGAGCCCTACGATGTCCAGGAGAAGCTGGTGTGGGTCTCCGGCCTTGCCGGTGAAGGCGACCTGTCTGGACAGAATGTCCCAATCGGCCTCCAACTTCTGAAGCAGCGCGTGTAGCGCCCGCAGATAGGGGCCGTCCCCCTTGCGCAGGCTCGGGAGGCCGAACCAGTTCATCCGGGAGAAGGTGGTCGCCGGAAGAATTCCGTAGGGCTGCTTTCCAATCCGTAACGCAGATAACGGTCCCCGGCCGCTGACGTAGGCAGTGAAAAAGTCTCGGGTAGATTCAACGACCGATGCGCTGAAGACCGGCTGCATCAGCGACCGCATCCAGTAGCCGAGCGTGGCGGGCCAAAGCGCCCGGTTCATCGCGATGGCGTCGGCGCCGTCCCGGCCTCCTGCGTTGGTGACTCGCTTGAAGAGGGCAGGGTCCAGCCCCAGCGCCTCGGCCAGCCGCTGACCGTCGCGCTTGTCCAGCGGGTCGCTCTCGTCGGGGTAGGCCGCCGCCCCCTTGAACAGCGCGTCGAAGCTGGCATCGGGATCGTCCAGGCGGGACCAGCCGGACGGCGCATCGTCGGTGTTGTTGGTGGGTGCTCCCTGCGGCACCAACCCCAGGCCGCTGCGCCCCAGACGGTGGTGCTCCAGCAGGCTTTGCAGCTCGGCCTTGGTGGTGAGCGGGTCGGTGCTCATCCGCACTCCGACCACCAGCACCCGATCGAATCCCGATGCCGCCTGAACCGGCGTGAGCGGGACGCGGAACCCCATCCCGAGCTCGATGGCGCGGGGGAAGTCCACCATCCAGCGCATCGCCTCCGGGACTTTGAGATCCCCGTCCTCCTGCCTCAGCGCGTCTTCGGGAGGCGCGTAGGGGTCGGGGCCGGTGACCAGGGTGGAGGGGACCGGATTGCCCAGGACCACCACCGGATCGGCCCCGCTGTTCTGCGTGCTCTGGCCAATGAAGACGAAGCGATCGGGCAGCAAGGTGGCGAATGGCGCGCGCGACCAGGTGGTCCGCTGGGTTTCGGTCGCCTCCAGAGAAGGGAGCCGGAGCGTCACCACTGTCACCGCAACGCTGTCCTTGGTAAAGGGAGCCGGTGGCGTGGCAGACGCATTGGCCAGCGGGTAGCGCTCTAGTAGTGCCTCGGCTCTGGCCGCCCCAGCCGCGGAGTCTAGCGCCGATCGGGCCGCCGACTCGGCGGCGGCGGCTCCATCCGCCAGCCAGACTGCCCTATAGAAGGCATGGAGCGCCGTCACTTCGATCGGAGCCAGCGGCTCCAGCGGCTCCAGCGCCGACTCGATGGGAAGGAC
>JBGTHI010000375.1:0-2306 GCA_041746295.1 Myxococcaceae bacterium | reverse complement strand
GAGCAGCGCGCCGAGCGAGCGCGTGAGGTACGTCTTGCGGTAGAAGGCGTACGGGTCCTGGTAGTCGGGCTTGGCCCGGCCGGCGGCGACATCGCCGAGGTCGGCGGCAAAGACGGACTCGTCGAAGCTGCCCTTCCGGATGTCCTCGTGCGGGGCGATCAGGTCGAACCAGTTGGTCATGAGCGGGAGGTCGATTCGGGGCGGCTGTGAGGTGAGGATAGAGGGCGCTACTGGCCCTCGTAGTCCATCTGGAGCTGCGTACCGCGGCTGGGAGTATCGGCGGCCTTCTGGTGCTGCGTGCGGCCCAGGAGGAGGCCTTCGAGAAGCTGCTTCTCCTTCTTACCAGCAGGCAGGCACTCGGCGATAGCCTGTGCCAGCTGCCAGAAGGCTCCACTGCGGGCCGAGCCGCTCTCGTAGAGGTGCTGGCTGAGCGCGTCCTTCTGCCCCTTCTCCCAGAGCGCGCAGGCGCGGTGGAGGGCATCGACCATCGTGACCGACTTCTTGACCGTCCGCTCGTGCGGCCCGAGAACGGCGACCGTCGAGGCGCGCTTGCGGACGAAGCCGCCTTCCTCCCAAAGGCGCTCTAGGTCGACGCCTTCGGCCGTGGCGATGCGCCGGGCGTCGTCGAACTCGACGGTGTTGTCGAGGAAGGTCCAGCGGTAGGTGAGGTAGAACTGGGCCTCCTTGTCGATCTGCTCCGACCCGGCCCCTTTTAGCAGGCGCCGAACGAGGAAGTCGGTGGCGACCGAGCGGATGTATGTGAGCAAGTCCAGAACGGATACGGGCTCGCCGGCGACCGTCTCAACGCGCTCATAGCGCGAGTAGGCTTCCATGCCCGGTCCGATGGCCGAGATAAAGAAGTCGCCGCCTGCGATGCCTGCCGCCCAGAACTGAGCCAGCTTCTCCTCGACGCGGGCCTTGATCTGAGGCCGCACGTCGTCCCAGAAACCGACGGGCTCGCGCTCCACTTTTCGGCACACCATGTAGATCGACGACGCGAGGGCAGCGGAACGGGTGGCAAGAAGCCTCTCCTTCCGCTCCGTATGGATAGGCCACGATCCCGTGACGACAAACTGAGCGTCGCACAGCGCGTTCAGCATCGTTTCCCAGCCCTCCGTCGTCTTGTGGGCATAGACGATGACGGCGACGCCACCCGGCTTCAGAACCCGGTGCATTTCCTTGAACGCATCCCCCAGCTTGCTCTCGAAGAACTCTTTGGTCTTGGTGCTCGCTGAGAGTTTATGCGGACGGTCGTGGACGATCTCACCAGGCTTGGGAGTGACAGGCGTCGAAAACAGATCGGGAAAATCAGGACCAACAGAACGCTTGAGCCACACATAGAAGAAGTCCGAGAGTGCAGCGTATGGGACGTTGTCGTAGTACGGAGGGTCGGTCAGGACTGCGTCCATTGACCCATCCTCGTGAGGCAGGTCCACTGCTGAAGCGCGCTCCGCGTGGGGCGTCGCGGCCGGCCGCCAATCGTTTTTGTCGAGGTAGCGGAGGACCCAGTCACGGTTTGCGGTCCAGTCGCCGTTGACGCCGCTGAACGGGTTTGCCTCCGCGTAGTCCCAGAGCATCCCGATGGCCTGGCGACTAAACGTGGCCTCTACGTTTTCGCGGGCACCGTTCCAGCGGGCCAGCGTCGTCCCCTTATCGACCGTCCGGTTAAGGACGATGCCGAGGTAGGCACGGACTGCCTTCGCGAGTCCGGTTGGGTCGCACTGCGCCAAAGAAGCGTACCGCTCAGCGTCTCGCGTGACATCTTCGGCGCAAGCGAGAACAGCACGGAGGAACGTGGCGGCCGACAACTGCTGACGGCGATTCAAGAGGTCTGCCCACCGTGAGAATCCGTAGAGCGGCGGTGCAATACGGCGAAGTTCGTATGTCGAGATCTCCTCGGTAGGAAGTGGCCCGTCAAGGTCCGGCCACTCGGCGACAAGACTATTTAGGCAGTCAGCAGCACGCTGGTACGTCCCTTCGTCCGCTGCCGATGCGAGCCTGTATTTTTTGCCTGTCTCACCAGGGTGGTGGAGTATGGCCCCGAGAAGTCTTTCTCCGATGGCCCCCTCCATTCCAAGCTTCCGAACCTGGTTGCCTTTAACGACCTGCTCGCAGACAGGGCAGCGGGCGTTACTGTTGGTGATGGTTCCGGAGCCGGGGTCGAACCCGCTAGCGATGGCCTGGTCCAGCTCGGCTCCATCTAGGAGTTCGAAGTCAACGCGCCGTCCCTCCCGGTCTGGAATCGGGCGATATGCAATGCGCTTGTTTCCTGTCTTCGCCAGCCAGAACTGACCCATAAGTGGGAT
>JBGTHI010000374.1:0-2814 GCA_041746295.1 Myxococcaceae bacterium | reverse complement strand
CGCTTCGACCTGGAGCTTGACCTCGCAGAGGTCGACCGAGGCCCGGGTACCCATTTCTCCCGCGGGCGGGCTCATCGAGTTGAACCTGTGATCCGGGCCGAACGCCCCAGCGGGGCCAAACGAAATCCGCGCCGCCGTCAGTGAGGCCGGTGACCATCACGTCGAGCGCCACATCGGCGGCCGGGGTGAGGATCAGCGTGTCGGGCGCCTAGCCGGCGTTGAGCAGGGTCGTGATCGCCCCGCAATAGCTGACGATCGGGTTGTCCGAGCCCGGCGCAGTGACCGGGGGCACCCCGGCTAAAGAAACCAGCTCGGGCGACGGGCTAGTCCAGGTCCTCGACCTCGCCCTGGTACTGCGCCATGCCACGGGCGATGCCGTCCCCGATCGCCGCGTCGATGACACCTTGGGAGTCGATGATCTGGTCGGCCCGCGTGATGCGGCGGGCGAACTCTTCGTCGGCGCGTAGCTTGCCAATCTGCTCCTCGCTGCCGCGCAGCAGGGCGAAGCCCTGCAGGTCGCCGCCGTGGGGCGTCAGGAGCACCACCTCGAAGTCCTCGATCTTGCCGTCGCCCTGCAGCCCTCCCCAGTACTCAACGCTCTCGTTGAATACCTGGACGGCGCGCTTCTCGCGTCCGCGCACCACCTGGCCCCATCCGATGAACAGTGCGGCATCAGCCATTCGCCCTCTCCTCTACTTGAAGTAACCCTCTGCTCGGCTTCGCCCGATCCTCCACCCGTTGTCAACCGTTGTCAAGTTGGGCTCCGCGACCGCAGAGCAGACACCCACCGTCCCGAGCTCGTCGCGGAGCGCTAGTCCGGCTTCTGGTGCGCCAGCGAGTCGCGCTCGACGCGGGCGAGGACGCGGGTCCCGTCGGCCTCTCGTGGCACCGGTGGCACTTTCCCCGGCATCCCACCCTCAGCCGGTCTGAGCTGACGCGATGTAGCTCCCTGATCGGATTGGCGGTGAATCCCCGGCACCCCGAGTTCTCCTCCGACGTGGGCATCGCGCCTTTGCTCCCTGATGCGACACTGAGTGCGTCGCCGGTCCGCGGGCCGACCGAATCCAGTCTTTTGGGTCCCTTGCCATGGGCGGGCGTGCTTGACTCCCGCCGCCGATCGTGGGGCGTTGTCGGCGAGGGTCAGGCCATCGCACCTCCGGCGCGTGTAGGCCACAACCGGGCCACGGCACCGCGGCACCTGATCGGTGCGTCGCCAGGAGAATCCCCGCCGTTGCAGGGGAAGGGAGAAACGGGAGCGACGGGACTCGAACCCGCGGCCTCCGGCGTGACAGGAGCGAGCCGGAGGATGGCGATGGCCCGACGAAACCCGCATTCCCAAGCGGAATGATCCACCTCCCGCCGCCTCTCGCCTGAGCCGACAGATTGCCGCACTTTGCGAGGGATCATCGGCAGTTTGGGCACTGGTGCCCATTGAGCGGCGCCCGGGAGGCTGGGGCCTTATTTCAGCCGCCGACAACAAGCTTGGAAAGAACAGGGAGAAATCCAAGGAAAGCACGCTAACCTTGGGAAGCATCGAGAACCGCCCAAGGAATGCTCAATGGGTGCCGGAGGACGCTACATCGAACAGACCTGGCCCGGGAACCCCGCGGGTCAAACCCGTGCCGAGCGCCAGCCCGGGCGATTCGAGGCCTACGTTCCCAATCCGATCGCGGACTATGAGCCGGAGCTCACCGGCGCCGTTTCGAGCCTTCTATCCGACGCCGACGGCGCCGTACGAGAGCTCAATCAGCTCGACCCCGGGCGCGCTCACCAGATCGAGGCCCTGGCCCGCCAGCTCCTGCGCCAGGAGTCCTTGGCCTCTTCGCGGATCGAGGGGCTCGCGGTTTCCCACAAGCGGATCAGCGAAGCCGACTACGACCCTCGCGGGAGCGCAGACAGGCGAGCCCGGGAGGTGCTCGCGAACATCGAGGCTATGGAGCGGGCGATCGAGATCGGTTCCGGGGGCGATCCGGTGAGCAGGGAGACGATCATCGGCCTCCACCGCACGTTGATGACCCCCACCGAACCCAAGATCGCCGGGGTCGTTCGGGATCGGCAGAACTGGGTCGGCGGCAGGTTCCACACTCCCGTTGGCGCAGAGTTCATTCCTCCGCCGGCGGACGAGGTGGAGCCGCTGCTGGTCGACCTGGCCGAGTTCATGAATCGCGCCGACCTCCCCGCGACTTTGCAGGCCGCCCTGGCCCACGCGCAGTTCGAAAGCATTCATCCCTTCCCCGACGGCAACGGCCGAGTCGGGCGCTGCCTAATCCACGTTGTCTTCCGGCGTCGCGATCTTGCGCCTCACCACGTTCCGCCGATCAGCCTGCTGATGGCGGCCGACGTCGATGGTTACGTGAAGGCGCTGACGGCATACCGAGCGGACGCCGAGGCCGACTGGACGGCCTACTTCGCCGAAACGACGACCGCCGCCTCGCGGGCGGCCGAGGGCTTCGCGGATCGCTTGCGCGAGCTCGAGAGCGAGTGGCGAGCGAAAGCCAACGTTCGCCGCGGCTCCACAGCGGAGAAGGTCATCGAGGCGCTCCCGGCGCAACCGGTGATCGACGTCCGGAAGGCCGCGGAGCTGGCGGGCACATCCGAGGAAGCAGCGCGCCAAGCCCTGAACACGCTCGAGACACGAGGCGTTATCAAGCAGGTCACGAAACGCAACTGGGGGCGGGTCTGGGAGGCGGAGGGGCTCTGGAGCCTGCTCGACCGCTACGAGCGCGCGGTGGGATCCATCGAGCGGACTCCCCGCGAAGCCCGGTAGCCGGGTCGGGCGGCGCCCGCCAGGGATCTGTCACGCCGGAGGCCGCG
>JBGTHI010000373.1:0-3091 GCA_041746295.1 Myxococcaceae bacterium | reverse complement strand
GCCGGCGTGTCGGCATTGGCCCCCGCGCCCGAGGTGTGCTGAGCCTCCGACAGCTCTACCGCGCGCCGGTACTGCTGCACCACCTCCACCGGTCGGCCCAGCTCGCGAATGCGGCCGCCGTCCACCCAGGCCGCCAGGTCGCACCAGCGCTCCACGGTGGTCAGGTCGTGGGTGACGATCAGGATCGTCTTCCCGGCCCGCTTGAACTCGTTCATCTTCGCCATGCTCTTGCGCGAAAAATGCTCGTCACCCACCGCGAGGATCTCGTCGACGATCAGGACTTCGGGATCGACGTGGGTGGCCACCGAGAAGGCCAACCGCATGTACATCCCGCTGGAGTAGGTGCGGACCGGCTCGTCGATGAAGTCGCCCAGCTCGCTGAACTCGATGATCTCCGGCGTGCGAGCCTTTGCCTCGCTGCGGCTCATCCCCAGCATCATCGCGTTGATCAGGATGTTCTCCCGGCCGGAGAAATCGGGATGGAAGCCGGCACCCAGGTCCAGCAGGGCGGAGATCCGGCCGTTGACCTGCACCTCACCCTGATCCGGCGAGTAGATCCCGGTGATCAGCTTGAGCAGGGTGCTCTTGCCCGAGCCGTTCCGTCCCACCACGCCCACCGTGGCGCCTTGGGGGATGGCCAGGCTCAAGTCCCGGATCACCTGAATTTTTGCCGGCTGTGCCTTAGGCCCCTTGCTGCCGCGAATCCAGCGAACCAGCTCCGACTTGAGCGTGGTGTGGCCCCGCCGGATGGTCTGCTTCCGGAACGCCTTGGTCACCTGCTTAAGGACGATCGCATCCGGTACGGGAGCCGAGCTGGCCTGCGTGAGCGCTTGGGAAGGTTCGGAGGAGGGCATGGCGGCGCCTAAACGAACTCGGCGAACTCCTCCCGGCGTCGCTCGAACACCAGCGACGCGGACCAGAGAAGTACCAGGGACAGCAGAGCGACCCATGCCAGAGGGCGAGGATCAGGGAGCCGGTGGTCGTAGAAGATCTCCTGGTAGGCCGTGATCAGTGCCGCCACCGGATTCAGCACCAAGACCCACCGTCGAAACTGCTCGGGGATGCTCTCCAGCCGGTAGAGCACCGGAGTCACGAAGAACCAGAGCATAGTCACGTTGCCCACGATGTGCTGCAGGTCGCGGAAGGTCACGTTGAGCGCGGAGATGACGTAGGAGAGCCCCAGCGTGAAGGCGATCTGGAGGAGCGCGATCAACGGAAAGAGCAGCGCGTGCCAGGTGGGCCAGACGCCGAAGAGCAGCCCCAGAAACACCATCAGCGGCAGCGACAGCAGATAGTTGAAGAAGTTGCTGGCCACGACGGTGGCGGGAAGCACCTGCGCCGGAAAGCGGACCTTGGTGAGGAGATCCCGCCGGGAGCTGATCGCCACCACCCCGGCCGCGATAGAAGACGAGAACCAGATCCAGGGGAGGAGCCCCACGAAGATAAAATAGGTGTAGTTGGGCACCCGCTGCTTCATGAAGAAGCCGAAGACCAGCATGTAGACCAACATGTGGAGCATCGGATTCAGGAAGGTCCAGAAGAAGCCCAGGAGGGAGCCTCGATAGCGCGCGTTCAGCTCCCGCTGGGTCAGGCTCCAGAGGAGGGCACGGTACTGGTACAGCTCGCGGAGGTTGCGGAGCATGGGGGCGGTTTCTTATGCGAAAGGTCGCGCCAATGCACGTCGCTCGCGGCGCTCAGCGCTTCTTGGGCCCTCGGCGGGGGGGCGCGCGTTTCACCCTGCGCTTCCGCGCTGGGGCCTTTTGCCTCGCCTCGTCTTTGTCCAGCTGCGTCCGCAGCCGGGCCACCTCGGCGGATAGCTGCGCATAGGCGTCGCGGACATGTCCGTTGAAGATCCGTTGCCGGCCGAGGGTTTCGTTGATCAGAAGCTGACAGCTCTTCCGAAACAACCGCTTGGTCCAGAGCACCGCCGCGCCCCCCAGGCCGCCGCGATGGGTGTGCAGCGGCAGCGCCTCGGTCGGATCGGCGTGGGTCTCCAGCGCGCGTAGGTTGAAGGCGTGGGGATCGACCCGGGGCTCGATTCCCAACGTCTCGCCTGACGGCTCGACTTCCCCAAGGCCGGGCAGAAGGCCCCGCGCCCGCAGCCTGTCCTCCAGACTTTCCAGCAGCTTTCCCACCGGTACATCGGTGCTCAAGAGCTTCATCGCCTCGTCTCCTTAGGGCCCTTACCCCGCATGATCGCTTCGATCTCCTCGCGGTAGATCTCCACCACCCGCTTCCAGGTGAACCCCAACGCGTAGGCGCGACCCAGGGCACCCATCGCTTCACGCCTCGCGGCGATCGCCTCCAGTCCATCCCGGAAGCTCCGCGCGTCATTGTAGAGCATTCCCGCGCCGCTTCGCTCTACTTGTCCACGCAGCACTTCGGAATGGTCGTTGGCGAGGATCGGCGTCCCCTGCGCGAACGACTCCAGCGCCAGGAGTGACAGGCTCTCGAAGCGAGAGGGCACCACCGTGGCCAGTGCGCCCCTCAGGCCGTCGGACTTGTCCCGCTCGCTGATTGCCCCCAGGTACCTCACCCCAGGCCCTTCCACGGCCATCGATCGCAGGCCGGCGAGCACCAGCACCGGCGCATCTCCGTGCGCGGCTCGCGCCCGCCAGAGCTTGCCATGGTCCTTGAGCAGCTCGGGGATCCCCTTGCCGCCCTCCACGCGCCCCACGTACATCAGATAGGGCTCCTTCAGGCCAAAGCGCGCGCGGAAACGCTCGGCGTTGCCCAGCGCGGTGTCGATGCCCACGCCCACTACCCGGCTGCGTGCAGCGTTGGGATGCCGGCCGCGGATCAGCCGCTCCTCCTCTACGGTGTTGCAGATCAGCGTCCGTGGAAGCTCGAAGACGTCGCGGTAGGCCTGGAAGTGGAAGAAAGGCTCCTCGTGCGCGGTGGGAACCAGCAGCGACTTTCTCGCTACTAGAGGCAGACCGTAGACCGTGGGCGCATAGCGATACTGGAAGAAGACGAAGGCGTCGTACCGATCGCGCTCGCTCTCCAGATGATCCAGCAGATCGGGTGACGAGGGGCCCTGCTCGGAAATCCAGCGCTCCTCATCGAGACGATCCAGGCCGCGGCAAAACAG
>JBGTHI010000372.1:0-3681 GCA_041746295.1 Myxococcaceae bacterium | reverse complement strand
ACATCGAGCAGGCGCGGGTTCCGTGGGCCGGCAAGGTCCATGGTCCCAAGGGCGAGCACCAAGCGCCGAAGTTGCGGAGACCGATCTTCCAGATTTCGCAGGGAGAGAGGTGAAATCTCGTGGCCGCAGTAGAAGACCTGGCCCGAATCATCGTTCGTCTTTGCCAAAGGGGTACCCGAGTACCTCAGGGGTGTGATTCGCACCGGGATGGGATGTCCGTCCGACGTGGTCATCCCCATCACTCCAGCTTCGAATCCCTCCGGGCGCCCAATCTGAGTCGCCTCCAACGGAAGTCTTTTCCACGGATACTTGTGCTGGTACCAGGGATCGGCTAGAGCGGCCTCGACCGCACCGTCCAGGCCGCGTGAGATGACGACCGCCAAAGTGTGGTCTTCAACTTCGTGATATGCGCCGTCCGGAGAAGCGTTCCGGGTCCCATCTTCGTTGATGACCTCTCGGTACCTGCCTTGTGTCTGTATGGGCGCTCGGACGAGCACGTCAATCTTCCGAACCTCGAAGCCGTTGAGCCGTTCCACCTCGCGCATGGCCGCCTCATACCCGTCAGGGTTGGCGCGCTGCAGTGCCGAAAACGCCTCCCGGAGGTGAGCATTCTGACGGTCCCGCTGCCAGACGCTTGCCATGAAGGCCAACCCGGCCCCTGAGTCGCGGCAATCGCCGAAACCGAGCGCGAGCGTCAGCATCAGGTCGGTACGGGTGTCTCCCGAACGGTAAACCTGCGCGAACTCCAGACGATTCTGTGCATACCGATCCATCCGGTGATGTGCTTCGCCGTGAAGATCTTCCAACGCGCGTTCGCCGGTAACCGGATCATATATGAGATTCAAGCGCGCCTGAATCCAGGCATCGAGTCCGGCGAGTACCTCCTCGAGATCGTCCGTGCCGTCGAGATTCAGGGTGCGTAGGACTTCGCGGGCCAGCTCCACACTATACCGGGAGATGGACCGGTCGGGCACCTGCCCTCCAAAAGCGACATTTCCTCCGAGAAATTTGGAGGTGATGCCTCGAAACGACAAGGTGCTGGCTCTCAACGCTCCCTCCACTGCATCGACTTCATCGGGATGATTTTCGACCGTGGGAAAGGCCGAAAGCGCTGAAGTGACTTGAGCTTCGGAGGGGGGGAACGTTCCATCTTGGATGGCCCTGATCGCGGCCAGCACTTCAAAGGCTTGTCCCGGATCCTCGCCCCGCTCCCTGCGCGCGTTCGCGAGGTTCTCTATCTGCTGGGCGGTGGAATCTAGTTCCCAATACGCGTTCGCCGACCTCAAAACTAGTCTCAAGATTGGGGAGATCGGCTCGGGGTCATGGGTGATCAACGCCAGCTCGAGCTGAGTCGCGAGGCACCAGTAGTCACGCGATTCGAGACCGCCATCCTGCATACACGCGTACTGAACCATCTGGGCCACTGACTCGGCGCGCTCGCTATCACCCAGCTCGAAGAGGTTGTAGACGAGGTTGATGCCCGGGTAGTACTCGAAGTCCGCGAGGAAGCCCGCCTCGTAATACTGAGTCGAGAGGAGGAGCGCCTGGTGGTATTCGATCACCCCCGCGCCCCTGGAGGTCAGAGTGGCTTGGAGGTCGTCCGACAAGGGTCCGTTCTGTGCCTGTCGAGCGATGCGCCGGTAGGCTGAGCCCAGCCCAGAGAGGACTTCGCCATTGACGCGACTGAACCAATGGACGTTGTTTGACCGGATCGTGAGGTCCGGGTCGGCCGCTCCTGAAAGCTCTCGGATATAGGCCCGCGACTCGTTAACGCTCTCTGCAAGACGTTTGGCCTGGTTGAGGCAGACGATGTAGATTTCTCTCGCAACCGACCAATGGGCGAACACTACGTCGTTCGGACGATGGGCTTCGTAAAGACGTATTGCCTCGTCCGGCGCGCCGGCCGCCTGATACGTGCGCATCAGGCGAAGCACCTGCCCCGGCGTTAACTGGTGTTCAGGGAAACGATCCTCCACCGCCCTAATGCTCTCGATGTCCCGAGTGACGCGCCACATGGCCTCGTCGAATGCGCGGTTGAAGGACGCCGCCTCGCGAATCTCCGCACCTCTCGCGACCAACTGCGCGCGCATGCCGTCCCTCGGCCCGGTCATCGATAGAAGGTCCCCGAGAGGCCCGAGATGCTGGCGGGCGATGGCTTGGTGATCGCGATTTTCCTCGGCAGTTACTGGAGATTCCGGAACTCTGCGGCGACGACGACGGGGAGGAGCCGCACCAGCGGCCGGCACTGCCGAGCCCACCTTCCGCGCCGCGGCAACGTTACCTGAATCCGGAATACTGCCCGGGCGACGATCACCGGCTGGATTTACCGAACCACCACTCATGTGTGTTCCTACGACTGTTTAGAGACGACAGCAGCCGGTTGGTCGCTCACTCCCGGCGCGGTTCCTCTAGCGGACGCACTTCGCGCCTGTCTAGAGGGGGAAGTTCGCAGTGGTTGAGAGGCCGTGCCGCGACGGGACGACCATCCCACTCCTCTCCGGGGCCTACCTCGTTTCTCCCGCTATGACCGTGGGTTAGTCAGACACCGGAAGTTTGAGGGACACTGTCGGCGGGTTTATTCGAATTGTGCCTCGGAGACCCATCTTCGCGGCCAGCTTCTACGCGCTACACTCTGCGGTAATCCCCGCCAGTGAGATGTTCCGAGTGGCGGGGCCATTCCATTACTCGGATGGGCCGTGGGGTCGAGGGTTCAAATCGCTTTACCCGCTCCAGCAGCCCTGCAGGCAGGGCTCTTTGTTTCTCTAGACTGGGGACAGCGCGGGCGATCAAGGTGCAGCCATCTAATCCCAGGAGCACAGCAGCACTCGTGGATCGACGAAGCTTTTCTCTGAACCTGCTCAAACGGTTTGGGCTGATGAAAAGTAGTGCTCCGTCAGCGATTCCGCTGGTCGGGTCGACCCGTCATGTGCCGTTGGCACATGGAATCCGATGGGATCTCCCGTCGATAGGTTCGAGTCCCGCCCTGCCACGCAATCCCTGAGGAGGAGCAGGGTGGCTTCTTTACAATTAGCGGAGGCGTCGACGGTCTCTTTGGTATCCTTCACGAGCGGGGTGTTGGGCTCCAGAGCCTCGACAATCCTGGCTGGCTCCTGAAGGCCAACCTTGAAGGGACCAACCTGGCTGAGCTCTCTACTCCGGATAGAAACCTCGCATCATTTGGCACGACAGACGACGGTCACCCAATCGAGCCCAAGTGGTACCACAGCCGTATTCGGTCTAGGTGTTGCGAGGCGGCCGGGGACCCGGGGCAGCTGTTGGATCTCTTTATGGCGTTCGGGCTTGGGCGGTTCGGCGTTTGCCGCGCCAGGTTACCCCTTGAGGGGATGGGGCTAACGGGCCGGCCGGTCCGGCGTGCCCGACGGGAGCGGAGCTATCGAGCGCCGGAGGTCAAGCGGGTCAGGGCGCCTCGCACACTGGGTAAATTTAATTTCACGCGGTTCTGAATCTGAAGATTGACGTGAACCTGGGTTTGGCCCCGCGGAGTGATCGATCAGCGACGGCGGGATGAAGGCCGTGGCGTGGTGTTGTTGACCGCGTAGTTTCGCGATCCACGTGGGGTGGTTTTCCTGGATGAGCCCCCGCCGCGAAGCGGCGGGAGGTGGCGAAGAGCGGAAGGAGCTTGGAGAAACATTCCCACATAAGCCGCTGGATGAGAGAGCC
>JBGTHI010000371.1:0-2508 GCA_041746295.1 Myxococcaceae bacterium | reverse complement strand
GACGTATGTCCGCATCCGCGATCGCCGCATCCCAGACCGTACTGGTCATCGATGACGACTTCGACATCCGGAACGTCCTGAGCGATGTCCTGGGGGAAGCCGGCTTTCATGTCATCGCCGCGGCAGATGGTTTGGAGGCGCTCAAGCTGCTTCGGACGCGTCCGTTGCCGGGTTTGATCCTCCTGGACGTCCGGATGCCTCAGATGGACGGAGCCGCTTTTCGGGCGGAGCAGTCGAAGGATCCGGCTCTAGCCAAAATCCCGGTGGTCCTCCTGACTGCGGACGGCAAGGCGGAGACGCGCCACCCGGATCTCGGTGCGGTTGCAATGCTGACCAAACCAGTGAAGATAGACGACTTGGTGGATACGGTGAGCCGCCACTGCGGCCAGCCGCCCGCTGCCGATCATCCTGAAGCGACACCCAGCGCGTAGCCCGGATATCTGCACTCGTCCAGCGTGAGGCGTGCATCAGCCCGCCTCCTCGGTCATCGCGCTGCAAACGCAGACTGTGGAAACTGTATGTCCTCCGGGGACATGTCGTTTCCACAGAAACGCAAAACCACTGTCGATGAGCCGATCTGAGCGGGCAAAATCGCTTGAAACGGGGTGGGGCACATCCGGAACCATTTTTTGTCGGGGCCTCCCCATCCAGGCCCGGCTCAATAGGCCGCAGCCTCAGGCACGAACGTGGTAACGAGAACCGCGGTGGCCAGCGCCTTGGAGCCACCGCGCGGCCGTCCATGCCTATCCAACTGCCGATAGCTGACGCGATCCTCGGAGATCGCCTCGATTCCAATCCGCAGCCGCCAGCCGCCTCGCTCGTGGCAGAAAACCTCTTCGAAATCGTTCCGGGCCAGTACCCGCGCCGCGCCGTAGCTGCGCCCGTCGACGTCGGTGCAGACGTAGCGGATCTCCCGCCCGTCGTCGTTCTCCACCAGCACGTTCATCACCCAGGTCTCGCCCACCCGGGGAGCCAGATGGGAGGGCACCGGAGTCGAAGGGGCGCGTGGTGCGGCCGCCTCCTTCCGCGCCGGTGGGGTCTGGGCCGGTGCAGGTGTGGCGACCGCTTCGGCCCCGAGCACCGTCCGGGCCAGTTCCAACGCCCCCGGAAAGCGGGCCAGGTCGAACTTGTCGGACCACTTCTCACCCGACGCGCCGACCAATCTTCCCTTGAAGAGGGTGCCATTCACCTGGGTGGCGGTGAAGCGGTAGCGCGCCCCGTTGACCTCCACGTCTTGGTGCAGCTCCAGCCCGGTGGCCTGGACGGTCATCCCGGTGCCCAGCCGCGACAGCAGCCCCACGGTCAGCGCCTGTGGCTCGGGCGATACCGGCCGCGGGGAGGTGGCGCCAGAGGAGGGTGCGGCGGCGGGATCGCGAGGCATGGTTCCTATGTTAGGGGGGCTGGGACTGTCCGGCCAATCTATCGAGACGCTCGCCGAAGCTGCGGGGCAGGAGGAAGGTGAGGTGGACGGAGCCGAAGCCGATCACGTCGCCATCGTTCAGGAGATCCGCCTGATGCGGCGTCAATCGGTGCTTACCAATAAACGTTCCGTACTTGCTCGCCATGTCCACGAGCTTCCATTGCCCGGATCGACCGTCCCGCACGAAGTAGGCATGGAACCGGGAGACGCTGGAGTCTTCCACCAGAAGATCGCTGTAGGGATTGCGCCCCACGGTAATCAGCGGCTGTCCCACGTTGAGCGGCCCATTGCGGACCTCGAACACCAGCGGCTCGCCCTCCTTCCGGCGAATCTCCTCGCCGGCCAGGGTGGGAGGAGGAAGGTCCTCGTTCTGAGGTGGGGGGGAGCTCCAGATGAGCACTGGACAGCGCAGCGGTGGACGATCGGAGGGTCCCCGGCTCCACCGCTCCACCCACCCGGAAAGCCATTGAGCCATCGTTACCCGAACCAGAGACGAGTGACCGCCGCGGCGGCGATAATACCGACGCCATCCGCGGCGAGGCACGCCCAAACCGTATGGCGCGTGGCCCGAACCTGCACGCTGCCGAAGTAGACCGCCAGAACATAGAAGGTCGTTTCGGACGTTCCGTTGATCACCGACACCAGGTAGCCCACATAGGAATCGGGGCCGTAGGTCTTCATCGTCTCCGTCATCACCGCCAGGGCTCCGCTGCCCGAGAGGGACCGGATCAGCGCCATCGGCACCGCTTCGGCTGGGAAGCCAAGGGGACCGGTCACCTTCCCGACGGCCGAGGTGAGCAGGTCCATCGCGCCCGACGCCCGAAACATTCCGATCGCCACCAGGATGGCCACCAGAAAGGGAATTACGGCGATCGCGATCTGGAACCCCTCCTTGGCGGAGGCGACGAACACCTCATAGACCTTCACCCTGCGTGCGAAGCCGAACAGGACGATCGCCGCGATCAGACAGGGCAGCAGCCAATCGGAGAGCAGGGCCCGAAGCACCTCGAGGCCGGGCTGGGTACGCGCCGCGACCATGCCATGGCGAATCGCCGCGGCGACCAAAACCGCTGCCACCGCCAGGGTGA
>JBGTHI010000370.1:0-2061 GCA_041746295.1 Myxococcaceae bacterium | reverse complement strand
CGGTTCGGGGATCGCAGCGCAGCGCGCGGCCCAATTGCGTCCGGGCCGCATCCAGCCGTGCGCGCGCTCTCCTGCCGGGACCGTGCACGCTGGACGGGTTTCCAAAGCCGTCGGTTTGAATCAGAGCGCGGGTCAGCAGCTCCAAGGCCCGGGGATGGAGCGGTGCGGCCGCATTGTGATCCCAGTAGATCATTCGTCCGGAGCCGAGAGCAGCGGTACCGGCCGCTCGTCCAAGAGCCCGAAGCGCTTCAGGAAGTCCTCCAGCAGCTCACGCTTCACACGAGCCCGCTGCTCGCGGCTGCCCGAAAGCGGAATCCGCGCACCCGCCATGCTGCCATGACCGCCCGCCGAGCCGCCACGATCGTCGCAGACCGACCGAGTGAGCCGTCCCGCGTTCATCCGGCGATCTTTGGTCCGGAGAGAGAAGTAGAGCTGGCTGCGGAAGGTGCCGCAAGCGAGCGACCACTTCATTCCCTCGAGCGCCATCAGGCGCTCGGCCAGCTCGGGCACCATGTCCGGCGAGTAGACTTCGCCCAGGTCGCTCACGACCGCGCTGCCGTGGACCTTCGCCCTGCCGATAGCCTTATGGTACATCCGGAAGTAGCGGGCCGGCAGGTCCGGGTGCTCGATCTGCGAGAGCAGCCGTTTGTCCATCCGCGGGAAAAGCCACAGATAGGCGTCTACGTCGCGCGCGGTGGTCTCCCGGCCCAGGTCGCGGGTGTCCGCCTTGATTCCGTAGAAGAGCGCAGTGGCCAGCTCATGCGAGGGCTCCAGGCGCGCCGCGCGGAGGTATTCGGTCAACATGGTGGAGGTGGCGCCGAAATCGCCGCCCACGTCAGCGAACGGCACCGACAGGCTTTCATCACGCAGGGGGTGATGATCGATCACCCCGTCCGCCGCGTACCGAGCCGGGAGGGAGTGGTTCCCGACTGAGGGCTGCGTATCGGTCAGCGCCAGGAAGTCGTACTCGTCGAAGACCACCTGCGAGACCGGAGTGACCGGCAGCCTGAGCAGCCGAACGAAGGCCAAGTTCTCGGACCGGCCGATGATCCCGCCGTACGCCACCCGGGCATTGAGGCCCAGCTTCTCTTCCAAGATGAAGGCCAGAGTGACCGACGCGGCGATCGAATCGGGATCGGGATTGTCGTGGGTGAGAATCAGCGCGCGCTTCTTGCCGCGGGCAGTCTTGAGCAGCAGCTCCAGCTTTTCACGCGGCGGAAGCTGCGCGATGCGCGGGTGCGGCGGAGGGGCGGGTGAGCCCGGCGCTGGCATGCGGCTCTGCGTCATAGCTCGGGATAGCTCAGGAACGGCGCAGGGAGTGGAGAAGGCGGAGCGATTCGCCGTACTGCTCCGGGTTGGGTGTCTCCAGCACACCTATCGCATGGGCGAATCGAGGGTCGTTCACCAGCTCCCTGAAGGGATCCAGTCCCAGGGTCCCCTTGCCCAGCTCCTCGTGGCGGTCAACCCGGGCGCCCAACGGCTTCTTGGAATCGTTGAGGTGGATCGCCGCGACCCTGTCCGTGCCCAGGGTGTCCTCGAGCTGTCGCATCACCGCAGCGTAGCCTCCCGGGCTGGAGAGGTCGTAACCGGCGGAGAACATGTGGCAGGTGTCCAGGCAGACGTGCATCCGCTTTGGCGCTTTCATGCGCGCAATGATCTCCGCCAGCTGCTCGAAGCGCCAGCCGATGCAGCTCCCCTGGCCCGCCGTCACTTCCAGGCTGATCCGGGACTTGAACCGGGGCGTCTGGGCGTGAACCTCGTTGAGCGCTTCGGCGATCAACCGGATGCCCTGGTCGAGGCGGGCGTGCGCCCCGGGGTGAATCACCAGGGTTGAGACGCCCAACGCCTCGCAGCGACGGAGCTCCTCCAGCACCGAGGCGATCGACTTCTCCCGCAATGCCGGCTGGTCCGAAGCGAGGTTCGCCAGGTAGCTGCCGTGCGCGATCGAGGGCATCCCGGTGCGGCGCGCCTCGGTCCGGAACGCCTTTCGCTCCATCTCATCCAGAGGCGGTGCGCTCCAGCAGCGCGCGGAGCGGGTGAAGATCTGGAAGCTGCGTGCGC
>JBGTHI010000369.1:0-19399 GCA_041746295.1 Myxococcaceae bacterium | reverse complement strand
AAGGCTCTCTCATCCAGCGGCTTATGTGGGAATGTTTCTCCAAGCTCCTTCCGCTCTTCGCCACCTCCCGCCGCTTCGCGGCGGGGGCTCATCCAGGAAAACCACCCCACGTGGATCGCGAAACTACGCGGTCAACAACAGACGCCCACTGTACTGAATGAGCGTCCCCTTCCAGGAAACTGGCATCGCCAAGAAGAGAGTGTCGAGACGCGCGTCATCGAAACCCTCGCCGATGTAACGACCCGTGGCCAGGACCACCCGCTCCGCCGTATCTGGAATCGAGGCAATCTGGTCGGCTGACCCGCGCCGCGCCTTCGCCGTCATACCGCCCTGGAGAACGACCAGATGGCGCACGATGGGCCTCAACCGTTCGGCCAAGTACTCGAGATGATCCTTCCACTCCGTCAGCACGATGGGCGATCGGCCTTCCTGCACGGCCGCCACTACGTCATCCACTATCCGCTGATTCCGCGCCCGGTCTCCGACGAGCTCTCGATAGATACCCTGGATCGCGGCGTCGGAGCTGTCGCCACCTGGCATCCGGAATTCGGTCTCACGGACGATCAGCTTGTGCTCGAAAGGCCGGCGCGCTGCCTGGCTCTTGGCATCAACCTTGAACCGGACAGGTCCGAGCTGCATCTCGGAGATCGGCTGATGACCATCGCGTCTCTGCGGCGTGGCCGTCAGACCGACGACGTACTTGGCTTTTACTTCCGAGAGCACACGCTCAAAGGAGACTGCGGGCAGATGGTGGCACTCGTCCACAATGACCTGCCCGTATCCAGCCACCAAGTCATCCACCTTCTCCTGACGAACAAGGCTCTGAATCATCGCCACGTCGAGCTGGCCGTTCGGCTTGCGCTTGCCGCCGCCCACTTGACCTACGTCCTTTTCATCAAGGCCAAGGAACATCGCGAGCTGGGCGATCCACTGCTCGAGGAGCGGTTTTCGGTGCACGAGAATGAGTGTGCTTCGGGCTCTCTGAGCGACAAGATAGGTTCCGAGCACCGTTTTCCCGATTCCGGGTGGGCCGACGAAGATTCCAGTGTCGTGCGCAAGAAGCGCCCGCGCCGCTTCCCCCTGGATGGAGGTCAACTCACCGTCGAACTTGAACCGAGCCGGGGGGCCCTCATGCCTCTGGTCGTCAATTTCGAGCCTGACGCCGTTCTCTTGCAGCAGCACCTCGGCTTCGGCGACAGAGCCACGCGGCAACGCGATGAAGCGGTCGACGTCTTCGGAACAGTCAATCACCCGAGGGGTAAGCGCGGTCGACAGCCGCATCTTTTGCTTCTTATAGAACTCGGGGTTCTGAAACGCGGCGAGGCGCTTCAGCTGGTTGAGCATCGCCGAGGGAAACCCAGCCTTCTGAATGAAGAGCCGCTGCGCCAGAACGCCCTTAGCCACCGGCGGCAGCGGTCCGGCAACCCGCTTCGTCGGCGTCCGACCGGACGGCATCCTGGTCCACGGCGCGGCGGCCTCTTCATCGTCGATGAGGCTTTCCGCGAATCGGACGCCGACCACCTGCCCAGTCCGCGTTGCATCGCGTGCAATCGTCTCGGCAATGCTCGGTTCAATGCGTGAGACCGAAGCCAGGAACGACCACTGGTTGGCATAGGGCAAGAAGTTCTCGTCCACAAAGACGCTGTTGCCCTCCTGTCGAGGCCCGTGCTGGAGCGGCAGCGCGATCAGGTTTCCAAAGCCGCCGCGCGGCATAGTGTCCTGGTTCGGGAACAGTCGGTCATATGACTCCATCGACAGCTCGTGCCGTCGGTTCATCGTCTCGGTGATGAGGTAACAGCCCATCCGCCGCGCCACACTCGCCGGCACCGGCGCCGAGAAGAACAGCCAGGCATGCGCACCGTTCCCGGATCGAGAACGCTCAACAGCAATGGGGATGCCAGCGCCTCGGCAGGTCTCCCTGAACGCCGCCACATCCTTTTGCCACGTGCTCTTGTCGAAGTCGGCCGCGAGGAACCAGCAGCTCTCGTCCTCGAGAAGAGGGTACACCCCGACAACGTGCCGCCCCTTCAAGTGGTCGGCGATCACCTGGTCACCAACCGCGATGAACGCCTGGTTCGCGCAGTCGCTGCACTTGCCTCCGGTCTTGAGCACGCACAGTCCTGGCTCCCATTTGTTGGAGCAGGCTGGGGCATAGCCCGGCTTTCCGGTCTTCTTGCTCACGAAGCGCGTTGGGAAGACGTCAGTCCGCCCGCGGAAGAGCGACTGGAACAGCTTCACCTTGTCCGCTGGCGTTCCTGGAATCGGGCCGTTTGCCGCGAGAGGGAGCTGCATGGGTGTGGACGCTCCCAGCGGAGCGGGCGCGGTGATGAGTTCCGCACGGAGAGAAGCCACCCGGGATCGACCTTTCTCAAGGCCGCGCTCCATTTCGGCGACTCGAGCCTCCTCCCGGGCAAGCTCCTCGAGGATTTCGTTCCGCGCCCGCATCAAGCTCCTGCGGGCCGGGCACCCTCACCTCAGCGCGCTCAAGCGCGTAGGTCTACAACAGCCGAGCCTGTTGAGGGAACTCGATCAGGCCGCCTTGCCCACAACTCCCAAACCGACACCGCCCCAACACATAGGACCCGGACGGCGGATAGACGGTCAGTCGCGAGGCATGGATTCGATCGTCTACGCGCACTTGAATATCGGCTCTCCGACCGCGCTGAGGGGAAAGTGCGGGCATGACTTGGTGAGGTCCAGGAAAGGGAGACGAGCGTGCGGCACCACCGACGAGCTGTTCGCATCGTAGGACAGGTAGAGAGTTCCCAGGCTAGCCGTCCAACCGGTAAGAAGATTGACCGCAAGCCCCACGGCGGTCGATGCGAGCACTCCGTTCGCCCACACCACCTGCGGACGCGGGCCTGCCGCTCCGTATGCAGCCGCTTCTCGTGAGAGGCGCTCCTCGGTCAGAAATCCCAGGCAGGTCATGCACGCGTGGCCAGGCAGGCTCAAGATTACTTGTCCCGCCATTTGTGGCGGTTCGGGTACCCGACGACCACTACCCGCGTGGGGACCGGCTTTCGTGAACCAGGTAGCCATACTCTCCCGGTCGCCTGCTCCGCGCTCAGCAGGAGGCCCCCGTGGGCCACTCCCGGGGCAACGCCCGCGAACGATGGCACCAGTTCGGCAAGGGTCCGCATATCAACCTGGCTGAAGCCCGGCCTCCCTCGGTGGCCATGGCAATGGGTGTGCAGAACGCTCTCTCCGGTTGTCAGTGCCCGCTGAAGTGCGGCCCTTATTGCGCGGCTATTAATCCGCGCCCCGACGCTGTCGTCCTCGACATAGTCGCCGTCGGCCACAGGGACGTAGTCGGAGACCACCAGCAAGGCGCCGGTCGCCGTGGGGCCATATCGGGCGAAGACGAACCCTACGCGCTCGTAGGCGAAGGCGTGGGAGCGCTCGAGATCGTGCGCGACTTGGAGGCGAATGCTCTGGGGCAGCCTGACGGTCGCATTCATCGGAGACCCCGCAGGTGTCCCTGGACCATCTGCGCGAGCCGCAGTGGACTTGGCGAGTTGATGCGCCAGGAAAATGCGAACCAGTTTCGCTCTAGGAGGCGTGCTTGACCGTTCCATTTCGGGGAGGACGGACATCCAGGTTTCTCCGCGAAGAACAACCGCGAGGAGTACCCGTCTTGCGGGTGCGGACAGAGCAGTGAATCCACCCTGGCGGGCAAACAACCGTCAGGGAGGGTCAACTGCGGAAGCAGGAGATACGAGTTGCCACCCTCGCTGGCCTCCAACACCGGCCCGTAGATCGACTTCAACTCCTCTACCTCATCCACTGGGAAGCTCATTCCTGACCCCGGCTAAGACGCGGCTGCGTCCTTGGGGTGGCTCACGAAGACTTCGCCACCTTTCAGGGTGACCGCTCCGTCGTCAGGCAGAGGCTTCAGTACACCGTCGACGACCTGTTCGAGGTCGTGCGCCTGCGGGACATGCGCGACCTGCTTGATAGCGGCCACGGCTTGATGCCCCCGATGGATGGTGTAACGCTGCGCGTTCACCGTAATGGTGATGTTCGGCCCTTCCTGGGGGTCAGGGTGCTCTGGATGCCCGGGCTGTTGCGGCGGTTTGGTGGCCGGGGGGCCGTGGTGCTGGTCCATCTGCTTGATCCTTTCCGAGGAGACCTCGGCTTGTTGTTGTCAGCGAGGTGACCCTCCTCACTGCGCTGGTGTCGTGCGCGGGCGGCCTTCGCGACACGACTTCGCCCAAGCGCGCGACAGCGGTCGCTGCAGTAAATTTGAGCCCTGTCGCAGGGCGGGCACAGGTGGAAGAGCCGCCTGCACTGACCGCAACGCTCCTCTCTGAAAACGTACCCGTCGCGTTCCACTCATGGCGCCGGGCGAGAAGGTCGACAGCGAGCCCATTTCGCCGCACCATCTTGCTCGAGACGATGCGACTCCACTCGCTGGGCGACCTGGTGGCAGCCGGGTCGCCCGTCTCACCCTCGCAGCCGCTACGGTGCACCGGGTCGGCTGCTCGGGCCAGGTTTCGACTTCAACAGCCCAATCCACAGCTTTTCAGTCTCCCCAGACCCCTCGGCTGACCAGGTCCGTAGGCACTGCCGGTCTCGATCGCACTGCCGGCTTGATCGACCACGACGGCGATCGGATCGACCTCGCCGCCGATCGACAACGACCGTCAAACCGCCCCGGATCTCAACCGCCGTTCACAAGCGTAGACCGAAAGTGGTGCCTGGAACGAAGAGATACTCGAACCCGACCGCTTTTCAGCCTCGTGGCGAAGCGGCGTCATGTGCGTCCTTAAAGTTGGCAGTCATGCGTTCCGCAATGGCATCGAACCGTTCGCGCAACGCCTCGAGCCGCAAGTATTTTCCGTCCGGCACCATCTTGTGAAGCTGCAATTGCATCGAACCCATGCTCTCCCCCAGGCGACCCACGCCGAACAGTGCGCGCCAGACTTTGCCACCATGCGTCGCCAAACTCATCATCGCCTCGAACACAGCGACATCGACGACAACCGGAGGATTTACGAAGGATTGCCGGAACAGTCCCCGCTTCCTGCACTCTTCATGGAGCCACCGGAGGAAGAACGGGTTCTCCCCCAAGTTGTCATACAGGATGAAGAGCGGGAAAATGTTCGACGATGCGGAAAGCCTTGGCTCATGCCGGCCCTCTTGGACAGCAATCACCTTTTCGTTGAGCAGGTGAGCCGCACCACGCCGATGCCCATCTTTTCCTTCATCGAAGAAGAGTCGCTCAAGCCATTTGCGGTACGCGTCCGGGTCCGCCGCCTGCCGGATCGCGACCTCGGGCGCGAGGCCCGCTTTGCAGCTTCCGAGCAAGACATTGGAAGCCTGGCTAAGAACCACGTCCTCGATCTCATCGGAACTTCCGACATGGGCGCGGCCAATCAGCTTGAATCCGGCTTGAGCGAACCCGGGTACGCCTGCGGCCTGCTGAACCACCCATTCGACGTACTGGTCGAAGAGGATGCCAAAGACCTCGTGCCAGAGCGTTCCTCTACCCGTCCCGCCTGGCAGGTTCTTGGCAGCGTTCAGGCACCTCCCCCAAACGCCGAGGTGGAGTTGCCCCTGCACCAACGACGGCGCAATGGCGACCAGCTTATCTCCCACCGCGACCAGCGGCGTTCGAAACATAAAGGATGGTAGCTTCTTCACGTCACCTGCTAGAGCTTCTCTCGCGCTCGAAGCCGCGCTCTCGAGGGAGATCGAGAGTTCTGCGAATCTTTCGGCGCAGAATTTTGGACCGGCTCTCGATTGGACCCCCCACCTGGAGGGATCGATCACCGGCGCCTCCGCACTCGAAGATTTCGACATCCACTGCCCGCTGAGCACGGCGAGGGGTCCCAGGAACTGCTGCGAGTAGGCCTCGAAATCGATACCGGAGAATGCTTTGCGCTGGAACTCGAGCCAGGCCTCCCCTTGAAGGTCAGCCCGTGTCTGCGGAGGCTGCGAAAGGATCAGACTTGAGCGAGCCATCTCCCGGAGAAAGTCCGGGTGCCGATTGAAGCGCTGCACGTGGGCGAATTCCGCAACTGCTTGGCCTAAGGGAGCGTTCTCATCCGAGGTCGTCGAGGCGTAATCGTTGACGCAAATCTGCAGCCAGACAATCTCATCGTGAGAGGGCATGCGGCCTGAGACGCTCCCGTGGGCGAGAACCAGTGCGACTGTGAGCAACAACCCCTTCTCAGTTGCGAGAGCCCACCGCTGACCGGTCAGGTCCCATCGAAAAAGGATGGTTCCAGCGACACGCGACGCGAGTCCCTGCCCCGCAGCCCTCAGTCCCTCGAGATCGAGTCGAGACCAAGCAAGTAGGTTCTCACTGGGATTCTCGCTGTTCTGCAGCATCGACAGCATGGCGGCCAGCTTGGGGAGCAATTCCGGGATCGACCAATCGCTGACGGCAGCAACCAAATCGGCCCATGGAATTGGTGCATCTAGAACGTCGCTCGCACCACACCAGGGAAACGCGACCCCATCTGCGGGCTGGGGCGCCCGCCGACCTCGAAGACAAAGGTATTGCTCACAGCAATGCTTCGCCTTTCGGCCGAAGCCGCATGGACACGGCTTGTTGCGCTCGGAGCCCTTCACAATGGGCCTAGCCTCCCTCTTCTAGCTCAGCCCAGGCGCGGGGATAAGGCAACACCCAAGGCTGGCGTTCGGCACGCGGCCCGAGTCGGCGATGCTGAGGGCACGCAGAAGGCTTCTCTCCAGTTCTCGGCCGAGATACACGCCCAGATCGTGCGCTTCAGCTTCAAATTCGACCCCGGAGCAGGTCCGCCGCTTGGTTTCTCCGAGCATGCTGGACGAGACGGCGAAAAAGTTCTCGTCACTGTGAGCGGGTCACTCACGTCTGATGATGGTGAGCGCCTCCTCGACCGTCTCGGCAGCGTGTCAGACCTCCTTCTTTCAAAGGCGCCGCCGTCGCTCGGTAGGATAGTCGAGGCGCAGATCGAACACCTCGTCGCGCTTCTTCACCGCGATGGATTGGTGGAGGTCTGGATCAATGAGCCTGCCGTCCTTCTGAAGGCCAAGGCGAAGCGTAACGTTGCCGCGGGTGACCCGATCCTTGTGGAGGATTTTGCGGGCATCGCTGAAATGAAGTTCGCTGGCATCGAGATTCCAGACGACGTTGGTTTCATCGTCATCCTCTCCGTGGGATGGCGGAAAGCGCTTGCGTTCGACTTCACTCCTTTGCACCAAGCGGCAGCTGCGACTCCGCGCAACCTCACCCACGCTCTCGCAGGGCTCTATTCGTACCTGCTGTTCCGCAACCGCTTCCTACTTACGACTGAGGATTGGGATCGTCTACTGGCGCAGGGATGGTTCCCTTTCAACGCGCTCCCATTTGATCTTGTAGAGGCGATGATCCATCAGCTTAGGGCGGGTTGGCAGGTGGACGAATTGCTGCCGAAGTTCACCGCTTCGGTGCGTTCCCGTCTTCCAGTGTTGCGAGGGACCATCGAGACCAGCCCGCTCTTCGAGCGACACAGAAGGCTTCTGTTGGACGCTCTTGAGGCTTTCGAGGCCGGCAAATACGCTCTCGCGGTAAACGGCATTTACCCGCGGTCGAGGGTCTACTTCGAGAGCACCACGCCCTCCACGGGGAGGGAACGCCGAATGCGAGGGTCATCACGGAGACAGCTAGCCGAGAGCCGCAGCCGCACGCTTTCAGTCTGTCACTGCCCTCGAGGTTAGGGGAGTATTTGAGCAGGATCTTCTTCGCTAAGGACGACTTCCGAGACCCTCAGACGGTCACTCACCCCGGACGTCACGCCGTGGCTCATGGCGTGATTTCGGATAGCCTACTGGACGAGAAAACCGCAGTGAGCGCCGTGCTTCTTCTCGAGCAACTCTTCTTTCTGCTTCCGTCGTCCTAGACCGAACTCCAATTCTAGGCTCAATCTCGATGGTTCTCGCGCCTGCCGCCTCTGTCCTTATCCGAGAGGCATCCGCTACTGGCGAACTCGCGTGAGAAAACACCATCTCCAGTTGTAATGAGCACCAGGTCACCATCCCGGCTGGTAGCATAGAGCTTTGAGCTGACCGCAATGTCCTGCCAGCTCCCGTCGAGTCCGCATCGCCCATGGAAGGCCGAGATGGTGGAGCCTTCTGACTCACCCAGACGGCGCGTCACGCGCCGAACGGCTTCGGCTCGAGGATGGCAGAATCGTCGGTTGGTTCCTTCACTCGGTTTTCCCGACGAGATGACTGCCCACCGCGGCTGAGCCCGCGTCAGGAAACGCTCCGTGCTGGAGCTGTCCGAGCCATGGTGTCCGACCTGGAGAAGTGTGACCTTGTCGGCCGCTGGCGGGAAGATCGCTTCCTCAAGCTCCTCGGCGTCGCCCGTAAGCCTCATCAAGCTTCCGGCGCCTCGTCTCGCCTCCAACGCCTCGTCACAGAAAGCGAACGCAAAGTCGGCCGTCTGACCGAAGCCATTGGAAAGATGGGCTATTCCGCCGCCTTGGCCGCGAGTTTGACCAGTGAGGAGAAGCGCCTGGCCGAGCTCAGGGCAAAGGCCGCTCTGATCGCAGCGCCGGTTCAAGAGGTCCTTGCGGAACTTCCGCCGGTGGCGATGATCGAGGCCTACGTTCGAGAGCTGGTAGAAATGCTCCAGGCCCGTCCGGAGGAAGCCAAGGCGCTCTTAAAGACCCACCTCGGCGAGATCCGAATGGACCCCAAAAGAGAAAGCCCCGACCGCCATTATTTGGCGACCGGGGCTTTCCAACTTTCTGTTCCCATCCCCGCTCGACCTGGCCGAGGGCTGGAAAATCAAGTTGCGGGGGCTGGATTTGAACCAGCGACCTTCGGGTTATGAGCACGGAGGAGCATTCGGGCAGACGGGCGTTGTTGTTGGAGTTGTCTTTGATTTCGGGAAGTTGGCGCGGAGGTGAGTGCACGCGAGTCCACGTCAGGGTGCTTAATTCCACCCGTTTTTGGACGCGTTTTGGACACAGTTTTAGGGGCCGATCGCCTCGGCGAGCGGGCTCAGGATTTGACCTTCCCGGGCCGGAACTGCATACACGGCGCCGTTAGTTCGGGGCGTGACGCAACTTCGCGGAGCTATCGCACCGATCGCGGATTGATCGAGGCGGGCGGTGGGCGAGCTGCAGGCAACGCAGGCGGATTCGGGACCTACGAGGCGGCGGCACACGCGTACCCCCGGAGCCGATGACGGTGTCAGAGTCGGATCTGCGGTCTCGACGCAGAAGCTGCTCCCCGGTGCCTACCTCTACAGCGGTGGGGGAGATACCTGGACCGACGATACGCGATCGCGGGAGGTCGGCCCGCGCTGTCCTTTCCCCAAACGGTCCGAGGCAAAATATGTCGTTCGGGACCTGGGAGAGGAGATCGTGTTCGGCCAGTGGCTTCCGGCAAGCGCGGAAGAGGTCGCCCAACGTGTAGCGGCCGGGCTGGGTGTTCCCCGGTTTGAGCCGGGGGACCCTCGGATGAAGCTCGCACGGGCGGTCCCCTTGGTGGCAATGATGGCCCTCCACGGGCGTCATGTCTTCACGGGGGACGGGGAGGACTCCCGCTTCCGATTCTTCGCCTCCGGCAAGGGCGGCACGGAAAAGCCCTACGACGATCTTCGAAACGCAATCGGTGCTGCATTCACGCCCGGGTGGGCGGAGCTCCTCGTTTCACCGGATGGCGACCGCGTCCGCCACCTCCTGGAGGTGAACGAGCAATTCACCGCCTCAGGGTTCGACCCCTCGACACGGGAGACCTCCAACTTGATTCGTGAGGGCGCACTCTCGCACGGCGTCGAAGCCTGGAGCGAGCTCCCGGCTTTTGGCCTGGCTGTCGGAGTTGCGACCGCGCGCTACTGTGAGAAAAACGGAATTCCCCTCAAAGAAAAGGATCTGAAAGACCACGGGATTGATCCGCTGGCCATTGCCATGGCGGTACGGTCTCGCCTCCTGATGAGAAGGGTGGGACTGCCACTGCTGCTCGCGTTTCGAGATCGGCTTCAAACCTGCACCATCGACTACGGCCAACTCGAGCTCGTCCGTGAGGGACATGGAGACCGGTGGGGGATCGAGGATCACGGCGTGCTTGACCGCACCGCTCCAGGCGACCCTGCTCAGTCGGTCCCGCTGCTCCTCTGCTTCGCCCAGCTGGCCTATGCCTCTCCAGACGACAAGCTGAGCGTTCTGGAGAAAACTGTCGTGGCCGGCACCCACGCCGTTCACCAGCATGGTCTCTTTCATCCCGTGCCTGCTTTGACCGCATGGAACGAGCTCGAGATTCGAAGGCAGGCCCTGCCCCAAGAGCTTGCCGATCTGAGGGCGTCTCTCGAGGCAGCCGGGAAGGACGAGGGGCACATTCGAAGACAGTGCGAGATGCGCGTATGGGAGCGCCTGTACGAAGTCCTTTGAAAACACCAAAGCCCCACCGGTTCATCGCCGATGGGGCTTCTGGTTATGAGAGGGCCCCACGGCGAGCAAAGCGCGCGGGCTACTTCGACAGCTTGAGGAACAGCTCGCGGTGATCGGGCACCAGGCGCAGTGTCTGGCGGCGGATCTCGCCCTTCCCTCTGGCGCCTGAGGCCGCCGCCTTGCCCAGTACTTCCACTGTCAGCCGATTGGGACTCTCCATCTTGATAGGGCCACAGGGTGCCTCCGCAAGATTCAAGGCGACATCCAAGAGAGAGCTGCCGCGGACTCGATAGCTCTCGAACATGCGGTGGAAGTCGTTCATCGTGCCGAGCACCTGGCGACTTGCCGACCTCCCCCAGACGAAGCCGGTCATCGCGGTCAGCTCAGACTCGATGGCTGCCGGATTGACGCTCAGAGCTTGCAAGACCTCACGAAGGCCGGCCCGAAGCCTATCGGGGAATCGCATTCCATCCTTCGCAGCAACCACCACTGGCAAGAGCGTGCGCTCGCTCACGCAGAGGATGAGCTGCTCACCTCTGGCAAAAAGCAGGTTGCGGTCAGCGAGCTGCTTGTGCCCTACCCCTTGAGATCCCGAGAGAACGCGAGCGCGAATCCATCCAGTGCCGCACGCCGTTCATGCTCGCTGAGGACCCCGGCAAAGGGTGTGTTCTGCCTGAGTTCCCGTGACCGCGGAGATCGCGAAGTCAAAGCTTCAAGAATGGACTCGACGGGACCAGCAAGAAGCTCTCGCCATTGACTCAACCAGACCTTCGCTGCGCCTCGAGAGGACGCTGCGAGCATTCGATCAAGGTTCTGTCGAGCCCGACCCAGCACCCGCTCAGGACCCGCAACGAGTCGGCCAGCCACGGCATGCGATAGCCAAAGACTCCGAAGCTGATCCCGGGTGAGCTTCTCGGTAGCGGTTCGCATTGCCTCCACGTCTCGGCGGGACACCCGTCGGTGCCTGCCCACGGTGGTGAACGGCAGGTCGCCCGCATTGCAGAGGTTCACTATGTGCTGACGAGAAGCACCCAGCAGTCGAGCAGCCTCCCCGGTGGTAAGAAGCTCAGCCCCCTCCACTTGGGAAAGGACATCAGCGAAAGCAGCCCGCATAGGTCGAGCCTGCCGACAGACGCCACAGACGCAAATGGACTCGGCTCCAATTGTGTCTGTGGCGATTAATGTGCCGCGATTGGTCCGTTAGGCGGCTAAACTCGAAGAACTTCAGCGGGATAGCTGACCGTCCGTCGATCGAGTGCGAATAACTCCTCCGGCCCGATTTCGTTTATACTGAAACCCATGCTTCCGAGCTCCGTCATCCCGACCTTCGACCAATTTCTCGCCGAGCGCGGCCTGCGCTTCGAGGCGGTCGTGGTGGGCGGCGCCGCGCTTAACCTTCTCGGGGTAGTGACCCGCGAGACGCGCGACTGCGACATCCTTTCCCCGCTTATCCCGGAAGAGATTCTCGCAGCCGCGCGTGACTTCGCACACTCTCAACGAGAGCACGTGCTGCGCGAGGACTGGCTCAACAACGGCCCTCACTCGCTCATCCGAGAACTACCGAGCCTCTGGGACAGGCGTCTCCGCCGCCTCTTTGACGGCACCGCTCTCCTCCTTCACACCCTCGGTCGAGAAGATCTCCTCAAGACCAAACTGTTCGCCTTCTGCGACCGCCGAACCGATCTCGACGATTGCGTCGCGCTCGCACCAAGCCGCGAGGAATTGACGGACGCGCTGAGTTGGGTGCAAGCCCAGGATGCCAACGAGCTGTGGCCTGCGCACGTCGAGGAGATGTTCGCACTCTTGGGCGGGAGGTTGGGCCATGGCCTTTAAGCGCGCGATCCTTCCGGCAGAGATACCAGACCGCGATGCCCTCACCCGCGACATGGTCGGAATCGGGATGCTGTTCGGGGGCGAAGGAAACGATAAAGCCAATATCGAGGACACCCTCCTCTTCGCCTCGGTTGCCGGAATGGAGAAGGACGACTTCAGGGTCCTGTCCGTGCTCTGTACCTGGCTGGGTGTACATGCCCGAGCCGTGAACGCCGACCGTCTCATCCGGCTTGTGGAAGCCAGTACGTCTCCTCGCGTTCGCCTCTTCTGGGCCGCCTTCGGGCATTGGCAACTCAAAGATCGCCGTTTCCAGAGACTCCCAGAGCTGCACAAAGGCCCACGGCAGGATCTCTTGCCCACCGGCGCCGAGTTTCAGATCCGCCGCTTAGGCGAAGACCCACGCTTCGCGGGAAGCCCCCTCCGAGTCGATGCAAAACTCCTCCGAGACCGTCCGTCTGACGTACTGACGCCTCAGGAGCTGGCCGCGATGCATCGGGCCTACTACTGGAGAGTGCTCATTGGACCGAGCTACCGCGCGGACCTCTGGGCCGCGCTCGAACGGAGAGAAGGAAAGTCGCTGAGTGATCTTGCTCGCCAGGCGTACGCCTCGATTGGAGCTGCCTGGGAAGCTCGACGAGATTTCCAGATCGCCTCGGGCTCGGGACAGCACTGTTGAGCGCAGCCGTAGAGCACTGTGACGCCCAGCCGCTCGGCAACGGCCTAGAACTCCTATTCCGCTTAATTGTGAATCCAGCCTACTCACACTCTCGACGGTCGCAGAACTCACAATGGAGAAACAGATGCCGTCAGAAGCCCAGATCAGGGACTATCTCACCAAGAACATCGAGGCACTTGAGCCTGGCCTACAGGTCATTCAAAAGGAATTTCCGCTTCCCAATGCCGCTGGAGCTAGAGGTTTCGTTGACATCCTCGCCAGAGATCGGTTCGGCCATTTGGTGGTCATCGAGCTGAAGCGCAGCGATCAAACAGGGCGTGCTGCACTACACGAGCTTCACAAGTATGTCGCTCTTTTGAAGAGTGCGCACGGAATCGAGCCCCACAAGATTCGATGCATGGTGTGCTCCACCCACTGGCACGAGCTCCTGGTTCCCTTCTCCGAGTACGCTCGCACAGTCGAGTACTCTGTCGAGGGGCGTGAAATCGAAATCGGCACGGGAGGCCTCCCTGTCGCATTCCGACCAGTGACACTCTGCGCCGAGCAACACGGACTCCAGTTGTGTCCCCGGCACGCGATTCTCTTCTATACTCCGGACGAGGGGCCGGAGAGACGTGCTGCCGCCGCAAAGCTTGTCGCCCAGAACCTCGATGTCCTCGGCACAAACGACTATCTGCTCCTGCTGCTGCGCAACGACGCGAACGCAGCATTAGGTATCTCCACGCACGCGGTCTATGTCGCGATTGCCCAACTAGGGAGCCAGGAGAAGGAGCGCCTCGCGTCGAATCCGGATGTGCAACCAATTGAAGGTGACGGCGAAGAGGAGTCGGAGGATACCCGCTGGCGATGGGAGGAAGCCGCTATCCAGCACGCCACTCTGCATGTGCCGCGGTTTGATTTTGAAATTGGCTACCCCGAGAAACTCGCGGCGATGGCCACCGACTCCGGCTGGAAGGTGGACGGATTTATTCGCGGCGGCCGATTTCGCTCGGAGGCGATTGCCCCAGATCACCATCTCCTTGCGTCGCTCATCGGGGCAGAGGGCTCGAACCACACGTTCTACTCATGCGTCGCTACCCCCGCGTTCAAAACTTCTTGGACAAGGGCCGTGAGCAACGCGGAACTCTGTCTCCAAGGAAACGATGACTTCACGGCTGCGTTTCGATGGTTCATGAACTCGACGGCACAGGATCATCGACACGCCACCGTATCGGGAAGCATCTTCAATCCGCTCAACGTAATACTTGGCCTCTGGCAATGGATCACGACGCACGACGATCGGGCTCTTCCATCGCTGGAACTGTTCCGCGACTCCGATGGCGGCACTCCTATACACCTCCTTGAAGGCGTCGTCGCATGGGATGGCCTCACCAAACCCGATGATCCGGTCACTATCCTCCGAGAGTGCGCTGAGCAGGAATTCGGACCGGGCTTCGGCGAATCGGCTGAAGCCTACTTCTTTGCGGTCTCTTTCCACGAGGCTTGGAGGATGGAACCGGCAGTAATGGAGCGACACGGGCTATTCTATCTTTTCGCCGAGACCACCTTCCTAGATGGTAAGATCAGTGCGACGCGCAAGATCCGCCACTCGGGAGACGGAGTCATGTCTCCCGTGTCGGCTCGCTCTCGGCTGAAGCCGCTCGGCGACTTTGTAACCGAGAATCGAGACTATCTTCGTTCTTTGGCCGAGCTATTGAATACACACTTTCCCTTCCAATTCGCAGGTGGTCTCGATCAGAAAGATTCCTGAGCGACCGCGCCCGTGATGCTTCGCGTCCCCCAAAGGTTGCCATGATTGCGGCACTTGAGGTCCGGACTTTGGTTCCCGCATGGGATGTTTTCCGGACCAGCAGGAACGATGGAACGATCCGCCGAGACGCTTGGTGTCACACCTGGGGATCGCCACGTTCTGAGACCGAGGCCCTCACCTCGAAGCGCGTCCACCGAATCAGCTCATTGGTTCTGCAGGAGGCCAGGGTCGTCCCGCCTCAACGTCAGGATGGCGTGGCTCACCAGTCGGCCTACCATATTCAAGCCGCCACTCTTCGATATCCCCGAGCAACCCGTATGCTGACTTTCGTCGTTTCCTATCCTCGTGGACCATCCGGAAAAGTCGGGCTCGAAGGGCATTTGCTGCGCGCGCGTGCTCCGTGAAGGAGTTCGGATATTCGGCGTGCGGAACCCTCTCGACGAACGCACCCCTTACATAGTCCACAATCCCCTGCGGAACGGGCGTCCGCTTGGTGTCATCAATAAGTCCAAGGGCAGCAACGATCCCCTCGGTCGTGCCTATCCTGGCCATCGCCATGGACAGCAGCTGGCGACTAACCTCTGCCAGCTCATGCTCGCACAGTTCATAGAGTCGCGCCGCTATCCTTGAATCCCTTCTAGCGAACTCTACGAGACGCTCACTCAACACCTCCGCCCGATGCGGAACTCGCGCGACAACAGGTCCACCGAGGTCAGGATCGACGAGACCAAGAAGCAGCTCAGGCGCTCTTGACGTGTCCAGCGCGACAAAGGCGCTAACGAAGGTGTCCTCGTACCGATTAAATATCTCTGCATCAGATGAGAGCTCGCGCAGCAAGTCTACTGCCGCATCACAACGGCTTTCCCCCAGCGCAGTGATCAACTCGCGCAGCTCATATTTTCGAATCACCTTCGTCGCAATGACGTCGCGGATCTTCTCGATCCCTCTCACGGCATCATCAACAAATACGCACAATACGAGACTGCGGAACAGAAGCGGTCTGTCCGATTCCTGCATCCAGCTCCTGGCTTGCTCGACAATCCTATCGACGAGGTCGAACACCGCGCTTGCAGGTAGTCTCACCCCGCAAATGAGCAACCGCTCGGCAGCGTCAAGGCAGGCGTACTCCCCCCACTTGTTTGGCAACGCAATCACGTCCACAACAGCCGACGCAAAAGTCCGGCCATCGACGATTGCGAGAGCTCGAGCGAGCTCTCTCTGCTCGAACGATGACTCGCGACCTCCGTGTCCCTCGCTGAGGCGCGCCAGTTCGCGACTAAGCGCCGCGGCACATCGAGTCCGTCGCTCGCTGTACTCCTTTGCGGTTTCCGCTCCCGCGCGGGCGACCCAAACCAACTGATAGCGGAACGTCCGATCAAACACATGTTCCTGTTTTGGTAGGAATGCTTGCGCCATCGCGCTCGCAGCATCGGAGAGGTATTCGGGCTCAGAAAGCATGGCTATCAGCACGTCTTGTCCGACCTCCTCGTCAAGCCGCAAGACGGCACCGATGTGCCATCGCGCCCAGCTCACATTGGAGGCCGTAGCGAGAGGACCGCGGTCACCTGCGACGCGTGCTTTGCGGCCCAGGCGCATCCTTTCGATGTCCGCCCTTATCAACCGCTCCAGATCTTTCTTGTCCTCAGCTTCCCCAACCTGAGCAAGCGCTGAAGCCAGGTCCACTTTCAGCTTGCCGTTCAGGTCGTCCTGCTCCAGCACGACATCGATCTTCCCCTTCAAGTAGGACCGAAGGCGTGCCTTCACGGTTGGATCGGCGAACTGCGGCAGTTCCTCGTTTGCCCTCGCCACTCTGCTCAAAAGGTCCGCCGCAACCCTGATGTTGAGCACGTCGTCTCCGCTGATCGTCGCTCGGAACACGGCGGAAGCCGCGACGTCTCCTGAGAGAGCGCGGAAAGCCGCCTTCAACTGGTCTAGAAGCTCCCACTCACGTTTGTGCGGCACTTCGGGTTCCGCCTCGATCATGCGCAGCAGCTCTCGACATCGTGAGAAGATGCGCGCACCGTGGTCTGCGTTCGCTGCACTAGCTACAACGGCGATCGTTCCTTCGGCATCCCTGTGCTCGAGCTCCTCCGTCTCGAGTCGCTGCAAATACTCTTCAACGAGGATGCCCGGGATAGAGGGCGCATAGCCCATCCAATGGTCAGCCGGATAGAGATCGCCGTCAGCCACACGAGAGGCCACCCAAGCGCTCGTCCAAGTCGGCTCGGTCTTCCGGAGGTGCTTTAATGCGGGCTCGATGTAGCCGGGACCGAGCTTGCTCATATCCGTGCCAGCTATGGCTTCTAGCGCAGCTTTCACTACGACTAACAATTCAACCTCGCCTCCCTCGATCAATTTCAGTGCGGCCCTCAAACGCGATGGTTGGTCCGTGGAACTTTCGAGGAAACTCCGCAGCGCAGCAGTGGTCTTCGCCCTAATCGCGACCGGCATTAGCTCTTCAGCTTTGCGCGCGAACTCCTCGAACGTCGCGGCATCCATGCTTTCGAGCACATCGACCGCTGCATCGTCCGCGCCCGCCCATAAGAGGCCAAAAGCCGCTGCCCCCTTTACTGCGGCTCCCCTGTCTGCGGCGGCAAAGGCCGCTACTTCGGTATCCAGTCGATGCTGAAGCAGCTCGGACGCGAAGTCGACCCGCGCGTCCTCGCTCCAGGAGCGCACCTGATCCCGCCAGTCTGTCCCGATAGACGACACCTTCAGATCGGGCCAGAGCCGGTATGTACGAAGCCGCACCTGCTGATCTGCGGACGAAAGCCGCGGAATGATGATGTCCTTGAACTCGTCAGAGCCCGTCGCGAGCATGGCGGCAAGTGCGTAGGCCCGGAAACCGTCACTACTCACTGCATGGAGTTCGCGGAGTCTTGCGCCGACGGCCTCGCGCACTTGAGGCCATACGAGGCGTCCGGCGAGCTGCGCGAGCTCGCCGGCGAGCACGGCATCCACGACAAGCGCCATCTCTACAAGCCGGCACGCCGCTCCACGGTTGCGTTCCTCTTCTTCGCGATCACTTCGGGCCGAGGCCAAGATTTCAGCGACAATGCGAAGTGGCTCACCCCATTCCGGCTGGTTGACGTAAGCAGCGACGAAATCCTGACGCGCACGGCTGTCGCCGTCGAGTGCATTCAGGAAGGCCAAACGAACGCTGAGCGCGGCGTAGTACTCTTGGAATTGCTGATGCTCGAAACGGAACGCGACTTCGGGATAGTCACTCCGTTCCAAGAGGTGATGCGCAGTCAGAGCCGCCAGCAATTCTGTTGGCTGCTGCGCAGCGTCTCCAACTTGGCCGGAGGCCACGAGTTGGTTCCTGACGGCAACAACGATGGAACGAGCATCCTTCTCCGAGAGAGCAACCGCGCCACGATTAGTCATCTCAATCGCGAGCGACTGAAGATAGGCCTCCTGGCGTCCGAATAGCGGCGCACCCTGCAAAGCATTTCGGTGCGCGCCGACCTCATGCAGCTGAATTACAGCCGCCAGGACACCCGCCTTCGTGTCCGGGATGGAAACCCCCGCCTCGAAAAGCGAGATGACCTCCGAAAGAACGAATGGCGTTCTCGTGAGCTCATCTAGGACTGGATCCGCATCTACGAATCCTCGGAGGTCCTTACCCTTGTCGCCGAGTCGCTCGGATAAATGCGCGACGCGTTGCCGACGTTGGACCAGCTGAAGCCGAAGCCGAGTCGCCCCAGGCAACGGCGGGGTTAAGTGGTGGGTGCGGGTTGCGACGATGATTCCAGCTGCTGGAAAGTAGCGTTCCAACTCGCGCAGTTCATTGTCGGCTTGCTCAGAATTGGATTGTGCAATCTCGTTCCAGCCATTCAAAAGAAACAGGAACGATGCTTGAGTCTGGACACGGGCAAGGCCCTCCGCGTTCAGGCCTTTGGCAAGGAACGAGGGCATGCCTGCCAGATAGGTCAGAATGTCTGAACCCTTAGCGGTCCATGCGGACAAGTCGATCATGAAGGCTATCTGGCTGGGACGTGCGCGCTGAGCCAACTGGACCAACATCGTAGTCTTACCGCGGCCGGCGGGTGCCTCCAGCACTAGACGCTCACCCCGGGCCAGCGCCTCGCCGATGCCTTCGATCGAGTACACCTCGCCCGACTCGGCCCCTGTAGAGTCAAGCCGTACAGCTCCAAGGTCGATGAGAGGGCGTCCCTTCGATTTTTTGGTCCAGCTTCCCGCGATCTCGGCGGCCGCCGCTTTCGTACGCAATACGAGATCCGCCAGTCCCGACTCAGCCCCTATTTCCAAGTAAAGGAAACTGGAGCAGAGCGATGAATTTTCCGGCATCATCAGTGCCGTGATGATCTCTTCGCGAGAGATGATGTGAAGCTCAAGACCGTGCTCTTTAAGGATCGCTTCGCTCCATTCCCTCTTGTCGGTGTTTCCCACCTTCGCGGTAGTTACAAAGAGCAGCATTTGGAGGTCTAAGAAGGTCTTTTTGGCCGCCTCAGCGTCGCCAGAGATCTTCTTCAATTTCGGTGTTATGGAACTCGCAAGGCCTTTGCCTCTTTTTTCGGCCGTCTGACTGGCAGCTGCATACGCGTCGAGGCCGCCGTCTTTCTTTCGTTCACACGCGATCAGTTCAGGCCACCGTTGCTTTCCCAGCACCACGGCCAAGCCTTGAAATCGCATTCCGCCTTCGTTCGAGACGAGCTCGTCGAGAGCACGCTCGATGTCGATCCTTAAGATGGCCATCTCAAACTCACGCTGGAGGTTCCCCTTCCCTCTCCGAACCGAGCCTCGCTTCCTCCT
>JBGTHI010000368.1:0-5778 GCA_041746295.1 Myxococcaceae bacterium | reverse complement strand
ACCGCGAACGGCACGAGCGCCAGCCCCGGCCAGAAGTGTCGCCACATCACCCACCACGGGTAGAGGAACGATCCGTGTCCATCCGCCCGCAATCCTGCCGTCGAGGCCCAAAGCTGTCCCTGCACGTAGCCGCTCCACCAGGAGCTGTCGCCGTAGTCGCGTTGCCAGAGCAGAAATGTGGCTACCGGCAAGAGCGCCACCAGTCCCGTGGCTCCAACTTTGAAAGCCACCTTTGCCGAGCGGTCAACCCATGCGCGTGCCGCCCCAACCGCGAAGAGCGGCACCAGACCGACCGGTCCCTTCACCGCGCTGGCCACCACGGCCGAAGCGACGCTTCCGATCCACGCTGCCGTCTTCGAAGCCTTCGGGGCGTTTGGAGCGCCGACCAGCCAGGGAGCGGCCGAAAGCAGACCGAACAGGACGGTCGGTCCATCAAGCCTTGGGAAGGCGCAGTAGAGGCTGAAGCTATCGGTCGTGCCCAACACCAGCACCGAACCCGCTGCGGCCCAATTGCCCCACAACCGCTTCGCCACCCACGCAACCACAATCAGGATGGCCGCGCTCCAGAGCCCATCGAGCCACGGCAGAGCACTTTCGCCCAGCAGCCGGATCGCCGCCGCGGTAGGCCAAAGTCCAAAGGGCAGGTGCTCTCGAAAGTGCGGGTAGACCGAGGGCAGGTACGAAAGATCCAGCCACTCCCCCCGCTCGGCCAGATTCCGCGCGACCACCCGGTAGAGCTGAGCGTCACCTTCACATTGATGCACCCGGGTTCGGCCGGCAATCAGACCCAGCACGATCCCCAGCGCGATCACCAGGCTGACGGGCCCGGCGTTCATTCGCTGCCTGGCCGTGAATGAGCGAAGCATCTTCAATCAACGAATCTGTTGAGCCGGTTGTCACTCTCGAGGCCACCCACCGCCCCGAGTGAGCGCGGTTCACTTGGTGCGCGTGAGGTCCATCCGATCGGCGAGCAGCTCGGTTCCTTCCGGAGTGGTGAAGTAGATCTCGAAGGTGTGATGATCGTTGTCGGTGATGGTGATCACGGTGCGCATCATCACCGGCTTGCCCACGTTCTCCTCGCCGGTCACCCCTAGGTCGGTAAAGGCGCCGGACAGCTCGATCGGGTTGTAGCGCATGGTCCCGTTCTTGGAGCGGTACTGCATCATGATCGGCGTGACGTTATCTGCCGTGCTCCACTCGTACCGCTGGTTGGATGGATTGAAGCCCAGGAGCCCTTCCCGCCAGTAGGGAGCACCGTTGACCTTGCCCTGGGTTATCTCGCGCAGGAACCGCCCATCGCCGACCCACTCCCGCGTAGCGGTCATTGCCACCGAGATTGCCGGCTTATTCTTGGTTCCCATCGCCACGAAGATCTTCTTCTCCACCTTGAATTTGCCTACCAGCGGCTGGAGCGCCTTGTGCGCTGCCCCCGGTTCTGCCCGCGAGGCAAGGGCCTTGAGGTCGACCTTGTTGCTAACCGGCTCGGCGGCCTGAGCTGTGGCAGACACGAACAGCAGCAACCCCAGGCATTCCAAACCTCTTCGCACCTTCATCCGCTCAGCTCCTCTGCTTCTTAAGGTAACTCGTTGACCCATCCGAACGGGTTCCGCAGACGTAACCTCCCAGTTGGCGCCTACCCGCCGAGCTCTCTCTTCAAGAGATCATTGACCATCTTGGGATTGCCCTTCCCCTTCATCGCCTTCATCACCTGACCGACCAGGAAGCCAAAGACTTGCTGCTTTCCTGCCCTGTACTTCTCCACCTCAGAAGTATTGGCGGCCAACACGCTCTTCACCGCCTCCTCCACCGCGCCGCTGTCGGAGACCTGGCCCAGCCCCTTCTCCTGGATGATCTTCTCTGGAGCCTGGCCGCTCTTGAACATCGCGGCGAAGACCTCCTTGGCCGCGTTATTGGAAACGGTACCGGCTTCGACGGCGTCCAGGAGGGCACCGAACTGCGCCGGCTGGAACTTCAGCGTGTCGACGTTGCCGCCCTCTTCCTTCAGCAGCCGGAGCAGCTCGCCCAGGAACCAGTTGGAGAGCTTCTTGGGATCCTTGGCGTGCTTTGCGACCTTCTCGAAGTAGTCGGCCAGAGGCCGCTCCGCGCAGAGGATCTTCGCATCATAGGCCGGAAGGCCGTACTCCTTCTGGAACCGCACGAGCTTGGTCCGCGGCAGCTCGGGCAGGGCTTTCCGCTGCGACTCGATCAGCGCCGGCGCCACGTGCAGCGGAGGCAGATCCGGCTCCGGGAAATAGCGATAGTCGTGCGCGTCTTCCTTGGACCGCATCGAGCGGGTCTCGTTGCGCTGGGTGTCCCAGAGCCGCGTCTCCTGGGAGACCTTGCCGCCGCCCTCGAGAAGCGTCACCTGTCGCTCGATCTCGTACTCGATGGCCTGCTTCACGAACCGGAACGAATTGATGTTCTTGAGCTCCACCCTTTGACCGAGCTTCTCGGCACCCCTGCGCATCACGGAGACATTGGCATCGCAGCGGAAGCTTCCCTCCTCCAGGTTGCCATCGTTGACCCCCAGGTAGACCAGGATGTCTCGAAGCGACTTCAAGTACTCCACCGCCTCTTCCGAGCTACGCAAGTCCGGCTCGCTGACGATCTCCATCAGCGGCACCCCGGCGCGGTTCAAGTCCACCAGCGACTCGCCCCCACCCGCGTCGTGGATGTTCTTGCCTGCATCCTCCTCCATATGGATGCGGAGCACCCTTATGCTCTTTTCTCCTCCCGGAGCCTGGGCTGTGTCGATTGCGACCGCGCCGTGCTCACAGATAGGCCGGTCGTACTGGGTGATCTGGTAGCCCTTGGGAAGGTCCGGATAGAAGTAGTTCTTCCTCGACCAGATGCTGGTCGGGCGGATCTGGCAGCCCAGCGCCAGACCGGTCCTTACCGTCAGCTCCACCACCTTCTCGTTGAGCACCGGCAGCACGCCCGGCATGCCCAGACAAACGGGGCAGGTGTTGGCATTGGGCTCGGCGCCGAAGTCGGTGGGACAGCTGCAGAAGATCTTGGTGCGCGTGGAGAGCTGCGCGTGAACTTCAAGGCCGATGACGGGCTGAAAATCACTCACTGGCATCGTCGTAGTTCCTCAAAGCGCCGGCTTTCGGCTGATGAAGTCATGCTCCCGCTCGAAAGCGCGGGCGATCCGCAACAGCCGCGCCTCGTCGAACGGCTTTCCCAGCAGCTGCACGCCGATCGGCAGTCCGCCCCTTGTGAAGCCGCCTGGCATGGAGAGCCCCGGAAGGCCGGCAAGGTTGCACGGCAAGGTGAGTGAGTCGACCAGGTACATCGCCAGGGGATCGGAGATTTTCTCCCCCAACCCGAACGCCGGCACGGGCGAGGTGGGGGAAAGGATCGCGTCGACCTGCGAGAAGGCCTTCTCGAAGTCCTGTCGGATCAGCGTCCGGACCCGCTGCGCCTTCAGATAGTAGGCGTCGTAGTAGCCGGCCGAGAGCGCGTAGGTCCCCAGCATCACCCGGCGCTTCACCTCAGGCCCAAAGCCCTGCTCGCGGGTCTGGGAATAGAGCTCCTTCAACCCTTTAGTTGCTCCGGGAGCCTGTGCACGAAGCCCGAACCGCACGCCGTCGTACCGCGCCAGGTTGGAGGAGCATTCCGCGGGAGCGAGAAGATAGTAGGTGGCCAGCGCATACTCGGTGTGAGGCAACGAGACCTCCACGACGTTGGCCCCGAGCTTTCGGTAGAGTTCGGCTGCCGCCCGGACCGCCGCCTCGACCTCCGGGTCGATCCCCTGGCCGAAATATTCCTTGGGAAGGCCTAGGGTCAGCCCCTTCACCCCGCCCTCCAGCTCGGCGCGGTAGTCCGCCGCCGGCACCTTGGCGGCGGTGGAGTCCAACGGATCCGGAACCGCCAGGATCTGCAGCAGCGCGGCGTTATCGGCCACGGTCCGGGTCATCGGCCCCACCTGGTCCAGCGACGAGGCGAAGGCGATCACCCCATAGCGCGAGACCCGGCCGTAGGTCGGCTTCAGCCCCACCAAGTTGGTGAGCGAGGCCGGCTGCCGGATCGATCCTCCCGTGTCGGTTCCCAGGCTGCCGAACGCCTCGCGTGCCGCCACCGCCGCCGCCGACCCCCCGGAAGAGCCGCCCGGCGTGCGGGTCAGGTCATAGGGGTTGTGGACGGGGAAGAAGGCGGAGGTCTCGCTGGACGAGCCCATAGCGAACTCGTCCTGATTCAGCTTCCCCAGAATCGGCAGCCCGGCCTCCTTGAGTAGGCGGACCACGGTGCCGTCATAGGGCGGGATGAATCCCTTGAGAATCTTGGAGCCGCAGGTGGTCTCCAGCCCCTCGGTGAGAAAGATGTCCTTCAGCCCGATCGGCACCCCATCGAGGGGGCCAGCGGCTTTGCCCGCCGCGCGGCGAGCGTCCGAGGCCTGGGCCTGGGCCAACGCACCCTCGGCGTCAACCTTGAGGAAGGCGCCGACCTTCTTGTCGATCTTCGCGATCCGGTCGAGCGACGCCCGCGTCGCTTCGATCGAGGAGATTTCCTTCGACGCGAGCTTCGACGAGAGCTCCAGCATCGACCAATCGGTGAGCTCCATCCGTTACTCCACTCCTGCCAAAATCCGCGGGACGGCAAAGCTGGTGCCGACGCGCGCCGGCGCGTTGGAGAGCAGCTTCTCAGTGTCGTTCGGACCACGCGGAACATCCGGCCTCAGAAGAGACTCCGCGAGCGTGGCATGCGAGGTGGGCTCCACGGCGGAGGTGTCGAGCGTTTTCAGCTGATCCACCGCATCGAGGATCGCCGAGAGCTGCGCCCGGTATTGTTCTTCTTCTTCTGGGGTAAGGGACAGCCGCGCCAGGCTCGCGACGTGGCGCACGTCTTCTCGCTTGAGCTCCATGTCCCGCTCCTTACCTCACGGAGCAGGGCGACGGAAGATGCCGAGCAGCGCCTCGGTGATTGAAGGTGCCTTGGCGTGCAGCGCGCCTTGAGACATCAACGCCTCCAGCTCCCCCGCATCCAGCCAGACGCCCTTGCAGTCAAAGCAGGCCTCGACCTGAACCTTGCCCTTGTCCAGGGTGTGCAATTCCATGCCGCACTTGGGGCAGTGCATGTAGTGCTGTGCCTTGAGCGCTTCACGCTGCTGGGCGGCCAGCGCATCGGCCCGCTTCTGCGCCAATCGGCGCTTGGCTTCGATGTCTTCCCGAGCGAAGTACTCATCCTCGAGGTTACTGGTCATTCTCCCTGTCTCCCGTGTCCTAACGCTCGCGAAGGCGGCGGATGGAGGAGCGGGCCACGCCCGCCTCCGGACCGTCGGGCAACGTATCGAGGTATTTCTGGTAATAAGCAATCGCTTCTTCGGTGCGGTTCATCGCGCGATAGGTCTCGGCCAGGCCGATCAGCGCGGTGCCCGATTTGGGGTTCAGCTCGAGAGTGCGCTTGAAGGCGGCCTCGGCGGGAAGTCGCTGGCCCATGTCGAAGAGCGCCAGCCCCTTCCCCGCCACCGCCTCGGCGCGGCTGGGTTTCAGATCCGCGGCCTTCCCGTATAGCTCGAGCGCCTCCTCGGGCTTCTCCTGTTCGCGCAGCTTGTCGGCCCTGCGAACCAGCCAGTCGAAGTCGCGGCGCTCTTCCGGCGGCTGCGCGGCGCGCGCTGGCGCCAAAGAAGCGGGATCCGGCGGCGAAGCGGTGGCGGGAGAGGGTGTCGGAGCAGCCGGCTCCGCCAGGGCGGCAGGGGCCGGGACGGGAGTCGGATTGGGCTGCGCGGTCTCCGCCGGCCTGGGGCTCGCGGAAGGCGGCTTCGGAATGGGCGCGGGG